>NZ_LWFI01001387.1:0-38705 GCF_001635735.1 Oleiphilus sp. HI0067 | reverse complement strand
CATCATCTTCGACAATTAGGATTTTCCACGCTTCGTTTTGATCTTCTACTTCCATCTGCTTTTTCTTATAAATACATAATATTGGATTTATTTGATGACAGTTTACACAGTTAATTATTGGCTAAAAAATCCTCAGGATGAAGTTGTTGATACGTCAGAAGGTGGTGAGCCAATGAAGATTACTCTGGGCGGTGATGACACTATCCAAGGGCTTCAGCGTGCGGTAGAAGGTCGGCACCCAGGAGATCGAATTGAAGCGACAATTCCTCCAGAGCTTGCATATGGAGAAAAGAATCCCGAGTTTGTATCAGTTGTTGATCGGGCTTTGTTTGACATTCCGGAACTAGTCCCAGGTATGAAGTTTCAAACTAATACCGGTGAACAAACTCAGATTGTTCAAATTGTCGATGTTACCGAAAGTACTGTGACGGTTGATGCGAATCATCCGCTGGCGGGACTTACCTTACGCTTCGAGTTGGAAATTATTGCAGTAGAGGAAAATTCATAAAAGCTATAGGTGAACAAGAATTTATTGTTTTGATCAGGTAATTTTCGAAACAGCATATATACTAAGTGTAACAATGCGTATTTAGGTGTAAGTGTAGATTCTCTTGCATTAGAAGGTGCGTGTATTCATCAACTCCAGTATTTATAAGAAAAAGCAGATGGAAGTAGAAGATCAAAACGAAGCGTGGAAAATCCTAATTGTCGAAGATGATGAGCGTTTAGCAGGGCTTACTAAAGAGTACTTAGAAAGTAATGGTCTTGTTGTCTCAGTTGAAGGCAATGGTACGAACGCTGTAGACCGAATTGTAAATGAGAAACCTGACTTGGTAGTTTTAGATTTAATGCTGCCTGGTGAAGACGGCTTATCCATTTGTCGCAAGGTTAGACCTAGCTACAATGGTCCAATTCTCATGCTGACTGCTCGGACTGATGATTTGGACCAAGTGCTTGGATTAGAGATGGGCGCTGATGATTATATGTCTAAGCCTGTTCGTCCAAGAGTTTTGTTGGCGCGTATCCGAGCTCTTTTACGTCGTATTAAAGATGTTGAAGCGCATGCAGATACTTCGCAATCTAGTGCTGACGGTGAAGCAGCGACACGCCTCGTATTTAATAACTTAGTCGTTGACTCTTCGATGCGCGAAGCATGGCTAGATGATGAGAGCATTGATCTCACCAGTGCAGAGTTTGATCTTCTTTGGTTGCTCTCAAGCAATGCGGGTAATGTACTTAGTCGGGAAGAGATCTTTACGGCATTAAGGGGTATCGAGTATGACGGACAGGATCGTTCGATTGATGTTCGAGTATCTCGTATTCGTCCTAAGATCGGTGATGACCCAGTTCACCCTCGTCGTATTAAGACCGTCCGCAGTAAAGGCTATCTTTTCGTTAAGGAAGCATAGCCCCGGTAAGAAGTTGTGAACAATCCCTCTTTAAGAATCTTCAGTCGCTTAGCCATTTGTCTTGTGGCTTTGGGGCTGCTGGTTACGCTCATTTATAGCACGTCAAATTTTGTTAGACACCAGCATTATTGGAGCGACGTAGTTAGCCCAATAATGTCGCATTTCGCAAAGCATCAGCATCTTTTAGATCGTGTTGACGTGAACTCGTTAAGTGTCGTGTCAGATGAGCAGCATTCTGTTTCTGATCTCACACGTGCTCGTTTAGAGTTAGGTCAAGTTGTATTAACTGATCAAGACGATCTATTTAAAGTGTACGCCCGTCTGAATGATGATTTGTTGTTGGAGCTTGAGTCTGATCAAAGTGGCAGTAGCATTTATAAGTTGTATATTTCGTTGTTTAAGCAACAGTTATTTTCAAGCAGTGTTGAGCAGGCAACAGCTCTTGCACAATCTTGGGGTTTACAGCTTTACCAAGTAGTTGATTCCCCATCCTTAAAGTCACAAGCTGCTCTAGATAGTTTATCCGACCAAGGATATTACTTAACAATTTCTAGTGATTCTGTTTCAGCTCTGTTGCGTTCCAGTGATGGTACTATCTATCGACTTCAGTTTTGGACTCCGTTTAGTCTGGTTTCGATTCCTGTTGTAGTGTTATTAATATCGGGTGTTTTATCCGCGCTGTACGCTCTGGTTGCTATTTTTGTTCAAGGCTATGAGCGTAAGTTGCGTGCTGTTGAAACCGTGGCAGAGCGTATTGCCCGCGGTGAATTAGACGCCCGCGTTAAGAACGTGAGCGAGGGGAGTGAAGCGATTGAAAGGCTTAGCTCGGCTTTCAACGTGATGGCCGATCATATTCAGCGATTGATGCTTGTACAAAAGGAAATGATACACGCTGTCTCGCACGAGTTGCGAACACCTGTCGCGCGCATTCGTTTTGGCGTTCAAATGATTGAAGATTGTCCAAATCAAGAAGCGCTTAGGAAGCAAGCGCAAGAAATCGATGGCGACATTCAAGAGTTAGATGAGCTAATTGATGAGATTTTAACTTACGCAAGGCTTGAGCAGGGTGGTCCGATACTATCGTTTCATCAGGCAAATTTGTTGGATATTGTCCATCAAGTAGTTGATGAGCAAAGTGTGGGGCGTCCAAATCTAGATATACAAGCAGTTATTCAGCGAGATTCAGATGACTGGGCGGAGACCGAAATAGAACCGCGATATATTCATCGCTCTATTCAAAACTTGGTTGGTAACGCGACACGTTACGCTTCGGGTGTAGTCAAAGTGAACGTTAGTTGCGATTCAGAAACGTGTCGGGTCGACGTTGAAGATGATGGCCTAGGAATCCCTCAGGAAGATTGGGAGTCTGTATTTACACCATTTGCCAGATTAGATGATAGCCGCACAAGGGCATCAGGTGGCTACGGCTTAGGATTATCTATTGTTCGTCGGATTTTGTATTGGCACGGCGGGCAAGCATTCCTTGGCAAGAGCGAAGAGCTTGGCGGTGCCAAATTTAGTCTTGTATGGCCGAGGCAGCAAGGTGCATCAGCGCTAGATTAACCTCAAGCGCTGTTTAAATGGGTGATATTGGGTTCATTCAGATACGATTGAATGTAAGTACGCAGTGTTTTCTCTTGTGAATCTGAAAACTGATAGCCGAGCTTGGTTCTTCTCAATAATATATCTTTTGCATTTCGCGCCCATTCTTCTTTAATCAGGTAATCTACCTCAGCTTGATATAAGCCGTTAGAGAAGTCTTGACCGAGCTCGTTAATACTTTCTCGTCCAGTCAAAAAATTCTCTGCTAGCAACCCATAACTTGATGCATAGCGTCTAACTAGGCTAGACGTGAGCCACGGGTAATGGCTTGTAAGATGGTCTGTGATCCCTTGTCTTGTCATTCCAAGCTTTGAATTGCCTATTAGTGGATGTCGCTCTGTCCATTCCTCTTGTAAGTTTGGAACATAACGTTGTAGTTGTGCCATAACGGCATTCGCGAGCTTTCTGTAAGTTGTTATTTTTCCGCCATAGATCGATATGAATGCTGAGTGACCGTCAATGCTTTGCGTATCAATAGTGTAATCACGGGTAATCGCTGAGGGATCTGATGACTCATCATTACATAATGGTCTTACCCCAGAATAAGTACTGACAATATCTTGGGACCCTAATTGATGAATGAAGTGCTGGTTATGTACGTCGAGCAAGTAATCGATTTCTGATTGATCAATTTCTATTTTATTTATATCTCCTAGATACTCCTGATCAGTCGTTCCGATAATCGAGTAATTTGTTTGGTATGGCAGTACAAAAACTATTCGTTTATCTTCGTTCTGTAATATATATGCAGAGTCACCATTTGGAACTCGAGGAACAACGATGTGGCTGCCCTTTATCAGTCGAATTTGTTTACTTGGTTTGAGTTGAGAGACTTTTTGTTCAAAGATTTTGCTTAACCACGGTCCTGCTGCGTTGACTATATGGCGTGCCGAAACATCGACCGTTTCATTAGTCAGTTTATTTAGGCAGCGTATATGCCAAAGTCTTTCGCGTTCATTATAGGTTGCGCCAAGGCATTCCATATTGGTAGAAATGACCGCGCCGTTTTGCTTTGCTTGGATTGCGTTTGTGATGACTAATCTGGCGTCATCTACCCAGCAATCGTAGTATTCAAAACCTCTTTTTATGGAAGCCTTAAGCCCTTTTTCTGTTCCCAAATCTATAGATGTCGCACTCGGTAAACTATTTCGCTTGCTTAAATGGTCATATAAGAAAAGACCGCAACGAATCAGCCAAGCAGGGCGCAGATGAGGACGGTGTGGAAGCACAAACTTAAGCGGTTCGACGAGATGAGGTGCGATATTTAAAAGTACCTCTCGTTCAGCGAGGGCTTCTCGCACGAGGCGGAACTCGTAATGCTCTAAGTAACGCAATCCACCGTGAATCAGTTTACTACTCGCTGATGACGTTCCTGAAGCTAGATCGTTCTGTTCGCATAGATATACCTTTAAACCTCGTCCCGCAGCATCATTCGCCACGCCGCACCCATTGATGCCGCCTCCAATGATGAAGAGATCATAGGCCGCTTGTTTATCTGTCATCCTTGATTCCTGTTATCGATATTGAACGTTGGATTTAGCATAGCGATTTGTATTGTGGATTTGTGAACGCAATCGTCAATTTCACACAAGTAATAAGTTGAGATTGAAAAAAAAGAATAAATTCGTATTGTTACATCACTCAATTGCGGCTGTTTTCAAAAGGATAATTATAACAATGGCGAGCTATATCCTCTCATTAGATCAAGGAACGACGAGCTCTCGTGCTTTATTGTTTGATCAAGATGGCAATCATCTGGGTACTTCTCAGAAAGAGTTTACTCAGTACTTTCCAAATAACGGTTGGGTAGAGCATGACCCTGAAGAAATATGGACGTCGACTCTTGAGGTAATGCGAGAGGTTGTTTCGAAAGCAGGGATTGCAGCGAAGGACATTAAGGGAATCGGTATCACTAACCAACGAGAAACGACGATAGTTTGGGATCGAAAAACCGGTCGAGCTATTTATAACGCGATTGTATGGCAAGACCGACGTACAGCGTCTATCTGTTCTAAACTGCGCTCTAATTATGATGAAGGAACACTGCGTGACAAAACAGGGTTACTGTTAGATCCATATTTTTCTGCGACAAAAATTGCTTGGATCTTAGATAATGTCGATGGCGCTAGGGTATTGGCAGATCAGGGTGATTTGGCTTTTGGTACGATTGATAGCTATTTGCTCTGGCGGCTTACTGATGGAGAGGTGCATGCAACGGACGCCACAAACGCTTCTCGAACCAATCTTTTCAATATCATAGATCAGCAATGGGATGACGAATTACTAGCGTTATTTGACGTTCCTAAATCAGTTTTACCCGAAGTAAAAGATTGTGGTGCTGACTTTGGTGTCTGCAGTGAAGAGTGGCTTGGCGCACCAGTTCCAATACTTGCGATGATCGGTGATCAGCAGTCGGCTCTTGTTGGACAAGCATGTTTTGATAAAGGCATGTTGAAGAGTACCTATGGTACAGGTTGCTTTGTGATTCTCAATACCGGAGACACGGCCCTTCGCTCAGATAATAAGCTGTTATCAACGGTGGCTTATCGTTTCAATGGTGAAGTGGTCTATGCCTTGGAAGGGAGTATCTTTGTTGCTGGTGCTGCGGTGCAGTGGTTAAGAGACGGACTTGGCGTCATTGAAAATGCACATGAATCGGAAGCGATTGCGACAGAGGTCGGTTATCAAGATGCCTTATATGTGGTTCCGGCTTTTACAGGTCTAGGAGCCCCTTACTGGGACCCTGATGCGCGCGGGGCGGTATTAGGACTTACACGTGACACTGGGGCCAACGAAGTCGTCACTGCTGGTTTAGAATCTGTCGCGCACCAGACGAATGATTTATTAGAAGCGATGATTCGCGACGGTGCTCATGTTGAGAGTTTGCGCGTGGATGGAGGCATGATCGTGAATGACTGGTTCGCCCAGTGTTTATCTGATTTATGCAATGTGCCTGTAGAGCGTCCTGAAATAGTTGAAACAACCGCGTTGGGAGCAGCATATATCGCAGCGGTTCAAGCAGGGCTTTACAGCTGTTTAAATGACGTTGCGAATAAATGGAAGTTAGAACAGCGATTTGAGCCAAACTTAGACTCGAGTGAACGTGATAAATATGTCTCGGGTTGGAAAATGGCTGTTGCTTGTGTGCAGAGCTTTAAACCGACGTCTTAAACGCGATGAGTTGCCCGTTGGCTAAACTAATAGGTATGGTTTGGCCAACTTGTAGATCTAATTGGCTTCCTAGCGATATTTCTAATTCTATTTCGTGAACTGACAAACTAAAATAAGTTGTCCCGCCTGCGAAAGCTGAGCCTGTAATCGTTGCTTGTGTTGAACTCGACGTATCTATCGTGACCGCCTCTGGTCGAACGAGTAGTTCAACGTTCTCTCCTTCAACAAGTTCTCCATTTGCAGAGCAGGCATTTAGTTGCCCTAATGAGGTCTCAATCGTAGATTCGTTAACGGCTTTACCAGATATGAAGCTACCTTTGCCGATAAATTGCGCTACAAATTTTGATTTCGGCTGATGGTACAACTGATTTGCTGAGCCGGTTTGAATAACCTTTCCTTGTTGAATAACGCCAATTTTATCTGCCATCGCAAATGCTTCAGATTGATCGTGTGTTACTAAAATTGCGCTGGTGTTTAAGTCTTTTAGTATCTGTCTCACCTCTCCACCTAATCGCGTTCGGAGATCTGCGTCTAGGTTGGAGAATGGCTCATCAAACAGAATTAATTCGGGTTCTGGTGCTAAAGCGCGGGCTAGCGCAACACGTTGTTGCTGCCCACCAGAAAGCTCATGTGGATAGCGCGTTCGATGCTGGGATAAGTCAATCAGGTCTAAAAGCTTCTCTATTCGTTTATTCGGCGATTTCGCTTGTTGTTTATCCAAGCCATAAGCAATGTTTTGTTCAATCGTTAAATGCGGAAACAGAGCGTAGTCTTGGAATACCATTCCTATTTTCCGCTTTTCTGGTGGAATGGATACGCTAGGAGAAGATAAGAGAGTTTGATTGACTTCTATCTGGCCGTTTTGGATTTTTTCGAATCCCGCTATCGCACGTAGAAGTGTACTTTTTCCGCAACCGCTTGGTCCCAAAAGTGCCGCTAACTCGCCTTTATCTAATGTGAAATTAAGATCGTTAAGGACAGTCTTTTCATCGTACTGACATTGAAGTTGACTGATTTTTAGGAAGTTTGGCATTAATTAGTCCGGCAAACAGGAAGCAGTTTTTATCTGGTTTATTTAGCTCGTGGTTGAGCTCTATCGTCTGCCGCGTATAAACGCACAATCTGGATGACTGCGTCAATCAAAAAATCACACTCTTCATCAGATAGACTTAAAGTTGGAAGCAATCGAATCACATTGTCAGATGTAACGTTTAGAAGTATCCCTTTTTCTTTTGCTAGTGGTACTAGAGCAAAGCAAGGGTCTGTCATCTCAATGCCGATCATCAAGCCTTTGCCTCTTATGTCAGCGACATAGTCTGCTCCCAGAAGCGCATCCTCTAGCGCCGACTTAATGTGTTGTCCTAAAGATTCTGCTCTTTGTTCAAGATGTTTGCTTTGAATCTCTTCAATTACCGCCATTGCGGCGGCACATGCCAGTGGGTTGCCACCGAACGTAGAGCCATGACTGCCCGGAATTAAACTGTTTGCTGCTTCGTCAGAACTGATACACGCGCCAATCGGAAAACCATTACCGAGACCCTTTGCGAGGGTTACTATGTCGGGTTGAATGTTGGCGTGCTGATATGCAAAGTATTTCCCAGTTCGCGCGTTAGCCGTTTGTATTTCGTCACAAATGAGTAGGGCAGAATGTTTTGAGCAAAGCTCTCGAGCAGTTTTGAGAAAAGAGGTCTCTGCTAAATGAATGCCGCCTTCTCCCTGTATGGGTTCTAACATTACTGCCGCGATATTAGCGTTCTGCTCAAACGCGGAGTGTAAGGCCTCGGAATCATTCAGCTTTAAATGAATGAAGCCATCAACTAACGGGCCGAAACCATGTTTAATCTTGTCGTTCCCTGATGCAGATATTGTTGCAAGGGATCGACCGTGAAAACTGTTTTTGAAGGTAATGATGACAGGACTATGATTGCCTTGGTCGTATGCATGTTTGCGCGCGATCTTGATTGCAGTTTCATTTGCTTCGAGACCCGAGTTGCACAGAAATACTTTGTTCAATCCCGATAGTTCGCAAAGCTTCTGAGACAATTGTTGTTGAAGCTTTGAATGAAAGATATTCGAACTATGAAGTAGGCGGGTACATTGTTGCTTAATTGCCTTGGCGACGGCTGGATTGGAATGTCCGAGCCCACTTACAGCGACGCCGGTAAATGTATCGAAGTATTTGTTTCCATCGGTATCAAACAACCAGCTGCCGTCTCCATTCTCGAAAGAAACGGCAAGCTTCCCATAAGTATTCATTACTGCATTATCTGTCATGTGTATCTTGTTATTTCTCAATCAATCATGTGTTTAATGATTGTTTTGTTCGTTTTCATTTATAGTTGCGTCTGAATCAAGTGTAGCAAAGACAAAGTATTCTCGTGCTTTATTTGCGGGCGCGAACTAATAGTAATGTGGAGTTATTAATGCAAGAGAAAATAAGTGGAATTGAATTAGCTATTTTTTCTGGAAAATTGAACACGATCTGTGAAGAAATGGGCTTTGTCTTACAACGAAGTGCATTGTCACCAAACATCAAAGATCGTCTCGATTTCTCTTGTGCGTTATTTGATAGTGAGGGCCGTATTTTAGCTCAGGCAGCGCATATTCCTGTGCATCTTGGGAGTATGGCGTATGCCATGAAGGATCTCGTTGCTATGTTCGATTGGTCAGAAGGTGACATGGTCGTAGTGAATGATCCGTTCAAGGGTGGGACGCATCTGCCAGATGTAACGATGATTGCACCATTGTTCCTATCTGATGTTTTGCATGGCTTTGTTGTGAATCGCGCTCATCATGCGAATATTGGTAGTGAAGCGCCTGGTTCAATGCCCTTGAGCGATAGCTTGCTTGAAGAAGGGATTGTTCTCGGACCACAAAAGATTATTGATAAGGGCATCATTGTTGATGAGTTAGCGCGGCGTATTCGCAGCATCGAGCCAAATTGTGACAGCGAGCTGCCTGAAGATTTTTTGGCTCAGATTAGTGCTAATCAAACTGGGCTAATGAGGATGACTGATTGGCTGAATGGGATTCAGCACGGTGGAGTCTATTTCAATGCACGTTGTGCTGCATTAAATGAGTACGGCTTAACTTTGATGCAAGGATTTATTTCCAAGCTACCAATAGAAAGCGTTGAGTTTAGCGATGTACTAGATTCAGATGGTTTCGGTGCCGAGAAAATTCCGATTCATCTCGAATTGCGATCTACCGGAGAGCGACTCGTGTTTGATTTCTCTGGGACTGGTCAGTCAGTTAAAGGAAACCTCAATTGCCCTGAGAGTGTTACCGCATCTTCTGTTTACTATGTCATCGCATGCTTGTTGCCTGAATATGCACCGAAGTGCGATGGCGTGTTTAGGTTTATCGATATTATTTGTCCTTATGGAAGCATGTTAAATGCCCCTAAAGGATCGGCGGTCGCTGCTGGAAATGTAGAGACAAGTATGAGAGTAGTCGATGTGGTTCAGGGGTGTTTGTTGAAGCTCGGCTTAGATATGCCGGCTGCTGCACAGGGCTCGATGAACAATATCGCAATGGGTAATAAATCGAGTAGTGCGGAGTCATGGGATTATTATGAAACGCTTGCTGGTGGCATGGGTGCGAACTCGGGTTCGTCGGGTCTTGATGCAGTGCAATGTCATATGACGAATACCTTGAACACCCCCGTAGAAAGTTTGGAGTTACATTACCCAATACAAATTACCGAATACTCAATCCGCAGAAGATCTGGCGGCAAAGGGGAGTATGATGGAGGGTGCGGTTTGTCTCGGTCCTATCGTTTTACTGCACCTGCATCCGTTACCCTGCTAACAGAAAGGCGGATGAACCAACCTTGGGGAGTTAGTGCAGGCGCGGGTAAATGCGGAGTGAACACGCTTAATGATCAAGTGCTACCTGCTAAAGCCCGGATTCAAGTCGAGCAAAACGATGTAATAAACATTAAAACTCCAGGCGGTGGAGCTTGGTCGTCTGGGGCTTAGCTGTTAAAATACGCGGCTAATTTTTACTGAGTAAGGGTAAACTATATGTCAATTATGGACGCGATTAAGCAACAGATTGAAGAAAACTCAATCCTTCTTTATATGAAAGGAACGCCACAGCAACCTCAGTGCGGCTTCTCTGCGCGCACAGTTCAAGCTTTGATGGCATGCGGTGAACGTTTCGCGTACATTAATATATTAGATAATCCTGAAATTAGAGAAAATCTTAAGACTTACTCAAATTGGCCGACATTCCCTCAGCTTTATGTAAAAGGTGAGCTGGTTGGCGGTTGTGATATCGTCACTGAAATGTATGAATCTGGCGAACTAAAGGAGCTTGTAAGCTCCGCTGCTGAATAAGCAATCTATATACTCTAAAAGGGCTCGTTGTTATACGGGCCTTTTTTATTGATGAGCATTTATGTGATTTCCACTCTACCAAATATCCTCAGTTTTATCGGGTTTTGTTGTTTGTGATGCCGTTCTAATATTCCGTAAAAGTCTGTTAAATCCAGCGTTGTAGCTAGGGCAGTGTGGTCGTCATCACATATGAAAAAGTCTGTTTCGGGTACAGTTACATTCCGAAATATAAGAACAAACATTAAAACAATAAGAACTTACGCAGTTATTTTTTTAAATTGCCGAACAGAAGAAGGTAGAAAAGGCTCATATAGACGTGATTTTGAAAGCGAAGAACCAGTTAAGTTTAGTGTTGGCAACCCTGGCGTTGATGCCTGTCGTTGCGTCTGCTGAACTGCGTCCTATTTCTGATGAAGAATTAGGCGAAGTATCTGGTCAAGCGGCTGTAGCGTTTGATGTAGACCAAATAGGATCGACAAGTTATACCCGTGTAACGTTGGGTATGGAAGCTGAGATCCAAATGAATATCGATAATCTTGAGGCGGGCCGCTATGCAAAAACAGGCGAAAGTCTTGAGGCTGATTTACAAGTTTCAAACCTCGGCTTGGGTTCGATTTCTACAGATTCATCTAAAGTTCAGCTTGATGGTAATACCTATGACGTGAATGAAATTATTCCGTTTGAGCTGAATGATCCATATTTTGAAATTGCACGAGACGACAATAATGAGCTGATCGGTTTTCGTATTGGTTTTGGCGAAGCGAGAGGTCAGTTGTCTGGCGATTTTGGAAGTATTTCAGGCAATGTTGAGATGGACATTGTTGATGACTTTGGAACTCGTTACGAGTCGCAGCTTCTGAATGCGGCAGGTGATGCTGATAACTCTAGATCAACAAATTTCGGTGTGGCTCGCGAATTTACCGGTGGTACGACAGATTGCTCAACAGGCTGGTATTGCTATGACTTAGGTGATTTCAAAACACTTGATATTGGTGAGCGAAACGCCGACACAGGTGCAGTGGAATACACTGAAGACTTCTTTATTGGCTTCCAGAAACAAGCGACGGAATGGATGACTTCAGACGGATCGCTTAATACAGATCTAGGCGCTTTCATTAACCTACCGACGGCGATGCAGATCGATATGAATAGTGGTTTGAATGCAGGCGGTACGGATCGTGTCCGATTAGAATATATCGATCGCGGAAACGGTTTATTCTAACTTCATCTTCGTCTTCTACGCGTTTACTATTAGGTCCTAATTATTTCTAGGCCTAACCTCTATGCAAACTATATTTTGGCACGACTACGAAACGTTTGGTGCTGACCCTCAAAGAGATCGACCATGCCAGTTTGCTGGTGTAAGAACGGATCTCGAACTCAATATCATCGAAGAGCCCGTTACTATCTTCTCACAGCCAACAGAAGATTATCTGCCTTCTGTTCAAGCGTGTCTGGTCACTGGTATCACTCCACAAAAAGCAATGGCAGAGGGTGTTTCAGAAGCTCAGTTTGCAAAAAACATTTCGGAAATCTTTTGTCAGGCAGAAACCTGCGTTGCGGGTTACAACAGTGTCCGATTTGATGATGAGGTGAGCAGAAACCTGTTTTATCGCAACTTTTATGATCCTTATGAAAGAGAGTGGAAAAACGGGAATTCTAGGTGGGACATTATTGATGTTGTTCGGCTTGCTTATGCTTTACGTCCTGACGGTATTAATTGGCCTACTGGCGATGATGGCAAGGTGTCCTTCCGACTAGAGAAGTTAACAGAAGCAAATGGCATCGCGCATGAGGCTGCGCACGACGCTATGTCTGATGTGTATGCCACGATTGAACTAGCCAAATTGATTAAGCAAAGGCAGCCAGCTTTATACAAATTTGCATTCGATATGCGCAGTAAGACCGCAGTCCAAAATTTTCTGGATCAGCATCAAGGGCAACCGTTTTTGCATGTATCGTCAAAAATTGCCGTAGATAAGGGTTGTATAGGGATGATGTATCCGTTGATGCCGCATCCTACTAATAAAAATGCAATTATTGCTTTTGACCTTCGTCAGAACCCCAATGTTCTTCTTCAGCATTCATCCGATGAGATCAAGGCGCTGTTGTATAAAAAAACTGAACTAGATAGTTCAGGTAACCCAGTAAATATTCGTCCTGCTTTGAAGTTAATTCATTTGAATAAATGCCCAATGCTCGCGCCAGCGTCAATGATTAAGGTCATTCCCGAAGAGCGTTTAAAGGCTTGGGGGATGGATCTCGATCTTATGAGAGAGCATGTGAAGCTTCTTAAAGCAGATATGTCGGCTTTTTCGCATGTTAGGGAGGTGTTTGTTGCTGATGAAGATAGAGCTCAGCCCACCGATCCAGATTTGATGATCTATTCTGGAGGTTTTTTCTCGCCGCAAGACAAGGCGCAATTGACGAGCCTCCGAAATATGCCGCCAGAAGAACTCGAAGATGCTCAGTTTGCCTTTCAGGATTCACGTCTTGATGAGATGCTATTTAGATATAAGGCACGAAACTATCCAGAGGTATTAAATTCTGAAGAGCGAGAGAAGTGGAGTCAACATTGTATGGCTAGGCTTCTTGGCGGTGAAAACGGATATTTGAACTTTGATGCATTTGCGAAAGATTTACAGGCGGCTGCTCAAGGAGTTGAGCATGGCTCTGACAAAGCATTTTTATTGGAAGAGATCCAATTGTATGCAGAGTCAATCTATCCTTATTGAATATTCCCCGTCTTTTTATACGACATAGTGACGGCATACGTATAAAGGATTTCGTAGTCGGATTCTGGTGGTCTAGGGTATGGACTTGCGTTATACGCTGCCGTCGTCGCAATGCGCTCAATAGGTATATTCGCGCTTTTGTTTTTGATCGAGGCCGACTTGATCGCTCCATTTTCAAATAGCTTTATTTCAATTGTGAAGTCGATCCGTGGAATGTCGACGTTCTGCATGAATTGATGTAGCTGAGTGTAAAGTTCTCGGTCCAGTAAATGCTGCAGCAATGCCTGTTCATATTCGGTCATAACAGGAAGGTCTTTTGTTGATAAAGCCCTGATGCTAGGGTCCGTTAGATCGTTCTGCTGTTCAATAATTTGCTGTTCTGATGCCTTCATTCTGCGTGCAGGAGCATTCTGATTGCTAGCTGCTTGTTTACTAATAGCGTTAGCTTGTTGGCTTGCCCCTTCCACATTAGAAGCGGATTCTTTCGTAGTGAGGTGGCTATAGTCGTTATAACTTTTCGTCGTTAAGAATTGTTCCTGAGTTTTTCTCGTTTGGCTAGACGCACTTTGACTGGCTTGGCTTTCAGCAGACTCTTGAGACAGAACTAATGTTACTGGAATAGATTGGGTGTCATTAGGTGTCGGGGCGGGCCACAAATTCAACAAGGTATACAAGATTATATGTGAGCAGGCCGCGACCGACAATGCTATGGCTAAGGCATAGTGTTTCATATAACTAAACGTTAAGCCTACTAGCTCTGAAGATTGCTCAGAATGTGGTTTAAGGCTCTATCAACGAGCGCGCCTTTCTCGAGAATGACCATCATTCCCTTGTTGATTTGGGCAACGACTTGCTGGGAACTTAACTCTATTGGATTAAGGCCAAATCTATCGGCAAATACATATACGTTTGCTTCGTCTACTCTGCTAATCAGTTTGTAGCGTTTCAAATTTCCGTTAATTTTTATTTGGACCCATCTTCCAATTTCCAGCTGAGCTAACAACTCAACATTCTTGTTAAGTTGAGGGCGTAGGCTTTTTTGCTTTGTGATTGCGCCTGTGCTGCTAGCATTATTTGGTTTATTGAGGCTGGCATCATTTTGGTTGCTAAGTGCTGTTTCCCTGAAAATACTTGTAAGATCTTTTTTGATGTCTGCAAGCATTCTATTGGCTGAGTAGGGGTCAAACGATATACGAGTTAATTCGGCGTCTATTTGCTTTAACAGACGTGGTACCAGAGCTAACCACTTTTGACGGTCATTTTGTGTTGCATGTTTTCTAGTACACCAAAGTAAGTCTTCAGTTGTCTTTCTGCAGGTATCCCAATTGTGTTCTTGCGCATCGCGAAGAAATGCGATGAACAATACTCGTCTCCATGGTCCGGTTAGAAGTTCAGAAATGCTAGTAGGTAAGTTCCTATGTGATTCAACGAGTGCTTTTAGAGTTGAGTCGATAAATTCTTGGGCAACCCGGCTTTTAATGCGTCCTTCTTCTGTTAGTTTCGTACGTTGCTCGAGCAATTTTTGGCGTTTGTTTTCGCGCGCGATAAAAAGCTCTAACTTTAAATTTGACGCTGTAAAACAGTCATAGTGACCACTTTTATCTTCGATAATGTCATCTACGAGTGAGCGAAGCTCGTCGTATAGTTTTGTTCGTGCGCTGTTTTGATTGTCGTTGGTCCAGCCAATCGCTGCTGTGGCTAAGTTGTTAATGAAGGTTCTAGCCGGATGAGCATGCTCTTTGAAAAATACAGGATTATGAATGACCGCTTTAAGTACAGGTATTTGCAAGCGACCAATAAGCGCCTGCATTTCTGGCGCTAAATTATTGTCGTTGAGTATGTACTCAAACAGTAAGCCGACTAGATTAATAACATCAAGATCTTTTTCGGCCACTTGTTTTCTTGAGCTTTTCTGAAGTTGTTGTGTCACGTACTGGCTGATTGTCTTGGCGTCAAAAAACCTTGCTTCATTTGTCGCTTCCTTCGCGGCGTTTACAATATTCAGTGCTTGGATGATGTCTTGAGAGCTAGCGTAATGCTGTGTCTTAATCGTTTGTGTGGCTGTTTGAGTAGTGTTTTCTTGTGCCGTAATGTCTCGATGATCGTGTGCGACAGGAGCTCTTGTTGTTTCTTGCTTGGAGCGGACGGATTGTTTGCGTTTAGTCAGGCTTAGATCCGGCTGAATTCCCTCAGAAATTAGAGTGTCATTCAATGCGTTTAGTGGCTCTTCAAGCTTGGAAAATAAGTGTTTGTCTAAGTGCTTGTATAGCAAAAGAAGCTCACCGAGCTCGATATCGAGATTTTTGCAGCTGCTAGCAATGATATGAGCTAATAACTCAGGTGACTCTGGACTAAGTTCATCACCATTAAGCTGATAAGCCTCGGCCATGCGTTGATGCAGAGTTAGGTGAATATGCTGAAAGTTAGCTCGTGACTTACTAGCCATTGTCTCAACCGCTAGCTGCTCTTCAAATTGCTTGTCGTCTACCACTGATAGAGATTCAACTTGTGACGGCGCTGGTGTATTAAGTTTTATCTGCTCGAAAGGAAATTGAAATAAAGATTGAAGAGATTGATCAATGTTCGTGCATATGGCTTTACGTTTGAGGCGTAATTCACGCATGGCTTCGAAATAGCGATTTTGCTCATTGTTGTTTCTTGCATTATTTGCAAGATCAAACAAGGTGTCATCAATCGCATCAAATGATTGATCTAGTAGGGGAGATACATGCTGAGAGTAGGCATTGAACAGTTTTTCTGAGACGGCTGAGCTGTTAGCACTTTCTCGAGAATTGGCATTGTCGTTGACGTTAAAGCTGTTTGCCATTGGTGCACTCAAGCGATAGAGAAATGTATCAAAAAGTTAAAATGACGCCGAAGTCTGTAATTTACGCATATTAGTACAAACTCGCAAGAAACTAAGTGTTTTAGTATGAAAAATGGGCAATTTGTTACGCTTTACCTTTAAATGCGCGCACAGTTTTGATTTTGTCGTCTTTCACTTGTCTGACTTCTAGTTCGTAGTTACCAATCTTTATGCAAACTGGGTGCTCAGGAATGAACTCCAATGACTCAGTAATAAGCCCGTTAATCGTTTTAGGGCCATTAGTAGGTAATGACCATTTAAGCGCTTTATTAATCGCCCTAATGGTGGCGGAGCCATCAATAAGGAAGCTGCTGTCCTCTTGCGCAGTGATATCTGAGCTGCTGGTTGTAGAGTAGTCCGTTGTGAACTCCCCAACAATTTCTTCTAAGATATCTTCCATTGTTGCAAGTCCCTGAACATCACCATATTCATCAACCACAATGCCGATTCTGCGTTTTGCTTTTTGAAATTGAAGTAACTGATGGTTTAGCGGAGTACTTTCGGGGATAAAATAGGGCTCACGACATGCCTGCAGTAGTGCTGCTTTATTTGGCTCAGCATGAGACAAAACTTTTGTCATGTTTCGCAGGTGGAGTACACCAATTATGTTGTTGATGTCTCCCTTGTAGACGGGGAGCCTAGTGTGTTGCGAGCTTCTAGCTTGTTCGATCAAATCATCTAGGTTGTCTTCAATATCTAGTCCAATCACTTCATTCTTAGGAATCATGATGTCGTTGACAGTTACTTTCTCTAGATCAAGGATACTGATCAGCATGTCTTGGTGAGAGCGAGGGATTTTATTGCCAGCTTCATGGACGAGTGTTTTTAGCTCTTCTCTCGTTATATGGTTCTCAGTCTGCGCTGAGGTATTAATGCCCAGTATTTTTAATAGGTTGTTGGTGACTAGGTTTACAGACCAAACAGCAGGGTATAGCAGTTTTAGGAGTGGCTTGAGAATGTGGGCTGCTGGAAACGCTATCTTTTCTGGGTGATAAGCTGCAAATGTTTTTGGAGTGATTTCGGCGAAAATTAAAATGGTTAGCGTAAGTAACGCGGTTGCGATCGCAATACCTGCATCACCCCAGAGACGGATTGCGATAACTGTAGCAATTGAAGAGGCAAGTATGTTTACGAAATTATTGCCGATCAAAATAACGCTGATAAGTTGATCTGTGCGGTCGAGCAGGTCGCTCGCTTTGTTTGCGCCTTTATGTCCTTGTTTCTTTAGATGCTTAAGACGGTACTTGTTGAGTGACAGCATTCCTGTTTCGGAACTTGAGAAAAAGCCGGACAACATTATAAGAACGCCAAGGGAGCCAAATAGCCAGGTAAGGGAAGTTTCGTTCAAGGTAAAGCTCGGTTGCTAGAAAAAGAAATTACAGTATAGATTCAAGAACTATCTTGGTGCCAAAAAAACCAAGCATTAACGACCCTGTGCCCCATAAGGTAAGGCTTGCTGCGAGTGAGCCCCTCCAACCATATTGGCGTCTGCCGAACAACAGTACGCCGAACAGCACCAAAGAAACTAAAGAGAAGAATGTTTTGTGTGCAAGATGTTGCGCGAAGAGATCATGCACGAATATGAAGCCTAGAGTGATCGCTATAGCAAGGAATAAGGTGCCTATTCTTAACAAATCAAACAAGGTGCTTTCCATTACGAGTAATGGTGGGAGAGAGCTATTCGAATGTAGGTGTGATTTAAGCTGTCGGTTACGGTAAACAACAAAGATTGCTTGTACGGAGGCCAAGCATAGAATGCTATAGGCCAAAATAGACAATGCGATATGCACTAAAATTCCGTTATCAAGTTGATTCGGGGCGTCATCCGGACGAATTGCAAGCATGCTAATCATGCTGAGTGCGGCAGCTGGATACATGATAAGCAGCATATTATGTATCGGTTTACGCGTTGCAAATATGATAAATACAACGACTGATATGCACGTAATGATGGCCGTACTATGGACGAGGTCGAATGATTGGTGTTGGCCGAAACTAATTACGATACTGCTTGCTTGAGCTATTGCAGCAACCAGTCCACTAGTGATTGGGATGATGTTGCGTGGCGCAGATTTTCTTATAATTTGTATGGCTTTGAAGCCTGAGCCTAGTAAATAGAGGCATATTGCTATCAAAGCGAGTAAAGATGCGTTCATTTAACTGCGTTAGTCTGAGACTTTCGATTTAATTAATTTTGATTGTCGTTATAATGCGCTGTTTGCGAATACTTGGCAATAATCATTAGAGCTATAAAACATGTTTGAGAATCTTAGCGAAAGGCTTTCCGAAAGTCTTAAAAAGGTCACTGGTCAGGCAAAATTAACTGACGACAACATCAAGGGTACGTTACGCGAAGTAAGGATGGCTTTGCTCGAGGCGGATGTAGCCTTGCCTGTGGTGAAAGATTTTGTTGAGCAGGTTCGCACTAGAGCTCTTGGTCAAGAGGTGATGAGAAGTCTATCGCCAGGGCAAGAATTTATTCGAATTGTTAATGACGAGCTTACGGCTGTGATGGGGGCAAAGTCTGAAGGGCTTAGTCTAAATGCTCAGCCGCCAGCAGTCGTTTTAATGGCTGGTCTGCAGGGTGCGGGTAAAACAACCTCGGTAGCTAAATTGGCGAGATATCTCTCAGAGCGAGAGAAGAAAAAAGTAATGGTCGTTAGTGCTGATGTCTATCGTCCGGCGGCAATCAAACAATTGGAAACGCTTGCTGGTGAAGTTGGTGCTACATTCTTCCCAAGTACAGCGGACCAAAAGCCTGTAGCTATTGCTGAGGCGGCTATTGCTGAAGCAAAGCTTAAATTTATGGATGTGCTGATTGTCGATACAGCTGGCCGATTGGCGGTTGATCAAGAGATGATGGCTGAAATAGCTGACCTTCACGCATCAGTTAACCCTGTCGAAACCTTATTCGTAGTTGATTCGATGACCGGTCAGGATGCTGCGAATACAGCGAAAGCATTTAACGATGCGCTTCCGCTGACGGGTGTTGTTCTTACAAAGACAGATGGTGATGCGCGCGGTGGTGCAGCGTTATCGGTTAGAGCGATTACTGGTAAGCCTATCAAGTTTATGGGTGTTGGCGAGAAGATTGACGCGCTAGAGCCTTTTTATCCTGATCGTCTCGCATCAAGAATTCTTGGAATGGGTGATGTACTCAGTCTTATCGAGGATGCAGAAAGAAAGCTTGATAAAAAGAAAGCGGACAAGCTGACTAAGAAGATAAAGAAAGGTAAAACCTTTGATTTGGAAGATTTTAGAGATCAGCTCCTGCAAATGAAAAATATGGGTGGTGTAGCTGGTCTGCTCGATAAGCTTCCTGGTATGGGGCAAATGGGACAGATGGCACAGGCCGCGCAGTCCCAAGTAAACGATAAGTCTTTAGGGCAGTTAGAAGCGATCATTTCATCGATGACGCCAAAAGAGCGTCGATACCCAGATTCCATCAATAATAGCAGAAAGCGCCGGATAGCAACGGGCTCTGGAACTCAGATCCAAGATGTGAATCGTCTTTTAAAGCAACATAAGCAGATGGCTAAAATGATGAAGAAATTTAGCAAAAAAGGCGGAATGGCGAATATGATGAGAGGGATGCAGGGGATGATGCCGCCCGGCGGTGGCGGCGGTCCTTTCGGTCGTTTCTAGCTATCTAACGCTTAGTTAATTGAAAAGAAGCGTAAAAATGTAAATGGGTGTTTTCAATTTCGTAGTATTGCTATAGAATACGCGCCCTTTCGAGTCCCTCAGTTAATGCATTTGCTGTATGGGGGCTTTATATAGTTAAACTGTTTATCAGGATGTATTAGCAAAATGGTTAAAATCCGTTTATCTCGTGGTGGCTCTAAGAAGCGCCCATTCTACCACTTAACTGTGGCAGACAGCCGTTCATCTCGCGATGGTCGTTTTATCGAGCGTGTTGGTTTCTTCAACCCTGTTGCACGTGGCCAAGAAGAGCGTTTGCGTGTTGATGCAGAACGTGTTGAGTACTGGGTAGGTCAAGGTGCTCAAATTTCTGATCGCGTTAAAACTTTACTAAAAGACGCTAAAGCGGCTTAAGTCGTTTTAGCGGAGGCCCGTTGTGAGTTCCAATAACGAAACCATTATGGGCAAAGTGACGTCTGTTTACGGCGTCAAAGGTTGGGTGAAAGTGTTTTCATATACTCAGCCAAAAGAGAACCTAGCAAAATATAAAGTTTGGTCTTTGCAAAAGTGTGGTAAGACACAGGATGTAAAGGTTAAGCAGTGTAAGGTTCATGGCAATGGATTAGTTGCACACATCGATGGGTATGATGATCGTGATCAGGCTAAAGAGCTTGCAGAGTCATATATTAAAATTGATGTTGCATCGCTGCCCGAGCTGGAAGCTGGTGACTTTTATTGGCATCAGTTAGAAGGTCTAAAAGTGCTTACTATAGAGGGTCAGCTTCTGGGTAAAGTTCATCACTTGATGGAAACTGGCTCAAATGACGTGCTAGTTATTCGTAAGTGTGAAGGCAGCTTGGATGCAAAAGAGCGGCTAGTTCCTTATTTGCCGGATCAGGTTGTTAAGTCGGTAGATCTTGAGTTATCTCAAATGACCGTGGACTGGGATCCAGAGTTCTAAGCGTTTATGTGGTTCGGACTAGTTAGTCTTTTTCCTGAAATGTTTGAACCATTTTCTGTATCGGGCGTATTTGGACGCGCGGTCAGTAAAGGATTGGTCGAGTTAGACTTGGTGAATCCTAGAGATTTTGCACACGACAAGCATAAAACCGTGGATGACAGACCTTACGGGGGCGGTCCGGGAATGCTTATGAAGGTTCAGCCTTTGCGTGATGCAATTGAGTTTGCTAAAGCCGAAGCTGAGCGAAAAGGTAAGTCTGCGCCTAAAGTGGTTTACTTGTCTCCTCAAGGTAAGAGGCTAGATGACAAGCTTGCTAGAGAGTTGGCTCAAGAACCTTCTTTAGTGCTGGTCTCGGGTCGTTATGAAGGAATTGATGAGCGTTTAATAGAGACGCATATCGATTTGGAAGTTTCGATCGGTGATTATGTGTTGAGCGGTGGAGAGTTAGCTACACTAGTTGTTATGGATTCGGTGAGCAGGCACTTAGAAGGAGTGCTTGGTCATACAGAATCTGCAAAAGAAGATTCTTTTGCGAATGGTTTGCTTGATTGTCCTCACTATACGAGGCCTGAAGTGCTTGAAGGAGAAGTGGTTCCCTCGGTATTGTTATCGGGTGATCATGAAAAAATTCGCAAGTGGCGATTAAGTCAGTCACTTGCAAGAACGTACGAGCGACGACCTGACTTGCTCGACAAAATTGAATTGAACCAAGAGCAGCAACAGCTTTTGGAAGAGTTTTTAAAAGACGTGAATCGGTAGGTAAGGTTGAGATAACCTGATCTACTCAATTTTTGGAGAGTAAAATGAGCAGCAAGAACAACATCATCAGCGCAATTGAAGCTGAGCAAATGACAACAGAAGTGCCTGAGTTTGGCCCAGGTGACACTGTTGTAATCCAGGTTAAAGTTAAGGAAGGTAACCGTGAGCGTCTTCAGGCGTTCGAAGGTGTCGTTATTGCTAAGCGTAATCGTGGCTTAAACTCTTCTTTTACTGTTCGTAAAATCTCTTACGGTGTAGGTGTAGAGCGTACATTCCAGACTTTCAGTAAGCTAGTTGATAGCATTACTGTTAAGCGTCGTGGTGATGTTCGTCAGGCTAAGTTGTACTACTTGCGTGAGCTTAGTGGTAAGGCTGCACGTATCAAAGAGAAGCTTAACTAAGTTTATATTGATTTATAAAAAACCCCGACTCGTCGGGGTTTTTTGCGTTTACGGTTAGGTGATCCTTGTTCGTAGTTTTTATTTATAAGATATTGAACGTTCTCTGATGCATGTGATCATATAAGGGATAAATTTAAATGGGGTTGTTATGAAGTTAAGTAATATATGTGGTCTTTTATTCGCTTGCATGCCGGTGTTCGCTATCGCTGAAGTTGAACAAAATATTGAGTCGGCCTTGAAAAAAGCTGTCCCGCAATTGGAGGTTGTTTCGGTTGCTGAAACGCCAGTTGGCGGTATCTATCAAGTTCATGATCAAAGTGGGCAGGCGATTTTTGTCTCAAGTAACGGTGAGTATTTTTTTACAGGCGAGTTGTACAGCACAATTGGTGGTCGACTTGAGAATATTAGTGAAAAAGAGCGTCAGGCAAAGCGTGGTGAGTTGTTGAAATCGATCGAAGCTTCGGAGCTGATCACTTACAAGGCTAAAGGTGAGGAAAAGGCCCAAATTAAAGTCTTTACTGATATTGATTGTGGTTACTGTCGAAAGCTGCATCGGGAAATACCTAAAATGAATGAGTTGGGTATAACGGTGAGCTATATGAGCTTCCCTCGCGCCGGTGTTAACAGTGCGTCTTATGATAAATTAACGTCCGTATGGTGTGCCGACGATTCGCTTGAGGCAATGAATGAGGCAAAAGAGGGTCGTCTAGATTCAAAAGTTAATCGAAGTACTGGTCGTCTAAATGATGTGGCTAGTTGTAAAAATCCTGTCGCTAAGCAGTATCGGTTAGGGCAGCAATTTGGTGTGACTGGAACGCCCGCTATTGTTTTAGAGGGTGGCACCTTAATTCCTGGCTATATGCCTGCTGAGCAATTTGCCGAACGTTTAGGTATTTAATTACGCATTAGGCCGGGACTGTTTGTCTCGGCTTAGTTTCTAACCATGTCAAACTCTCGCTAAAAAGCGCGTTTTAAATCATTGATTCCATTCTTTTTGTCCCTTCTACCCGTTATACTATGCGCCCGTTTTAAGGGCTAGTTTTTTAGCTTTCAGTTGATTTAAGAGGTACGTGTTTTGAAAACACTCAAATTGGGCATATGCGGTCTTGGTACTGTAGCGAGTGGCGTGGTTAATGTTTTAAATCGAAATCGTGAAGAGATTTCAGCACGCACGGGTTGCTCGATTGAAATTATTCAGATTGCTTCGCGCACGAAGAAAGACAATTGTGATTTGACAGGTATCGACTTTACAACGGATTTGAACGCTGTTGTAACAAACCCCGAAGTAGATGTTGTGCTTGAGTTGATTGGCGGCTACAGCCCTGCAAAAGAGTTAGTAGAGACGGCTCTTCAGGCAGGTAAGCACGTTGTAACGGCTAACAAGGCTTTGATTGCAGAGCACGGCAATGAACTATTTGCTTTGGCTAATTCTGCGGGAGTTAGTCTTTGTTACGAAGCGAGCGTTGCAGGTGGTATCCCGATTATTAAATCGGTACGCGAAGGCTTGGCGGCCAATGATATTTCAAGTGTTGCAGGTATTATCAACGGTACCGGTAATTTTATTCTTACTGAAATGCGCGATAAAGGTCGAGACTTCGAGGACGTTTTGAAAGAGGCTCAGGCTCTTGGATATGCTGAAGCAGATCCAACGTTCGATGTCGAAGGAATTGACGCGGCTCATAAGCTTGTTCTTCTGGCATCAGCGGCTTTTGGTATCACTCTTCAATTTAAAAAAGCGTTTACCGAGGGGATTAGTAAGGTTTCTACAGATGACGTTAATTATGCTGAGGAACTTGGTTATACGATCAAACACCTTGGGATCGCTAAGAAACGCGGAGATGGCGTCGAACTTCGCGTTCACCCGACGTTAATTTCTAAGTCTGCGTTGATATCAAAGGTCGACGGCGTAATGAATGCTGTAGTTGTTACGGGTGATGCAGTTGGTGACACACTTTACTATGGGGCAGGGGCTGGATCAGAAGCAACAGCTTCAGCAGTGATAGCTGATGTAGTAGATGTGGCGCGTGCTTTAGTTGCCGGCGCTAAACCGATTGTTCCGGGCTTAGGGTTCGAAGCGGAAGCTCTCAAGGATACCAGCATCATTGAAATTGGTGATGTTGTATGTCCGTTTTATTTGCGAGTGATGGCTACGGATGCACCGGGAGCTCTTGCATCGATTACTAGCATTATGAGTAAGCACGGGATCAATATTGATTCGATTACCCAGCGAGAAAACGAGCAGGTTGGTGATATGACGCCCGTAATTATGCTCACTCATGAAGTAAAAGAAGATGTCGTGAATCTGGCAATTAGTGAGATCGAGCAACTTTCAAATACAGCAGGTGTGGTTGTTAAGCATCGTGTAGCGCAGTTTTAATAGGTAGAAAAATGAAATATATCAGTACTCGTGGTGAAGCTCCTGCTTTAAATTTTGAAGACGTATTGCTTGCTGGCTTGGCTAGTGATGGCGGCTTGTATGTTCCTGAATCATTGCCACGTTTTACCCAAGAAGAAATCGCTTCGTGGCGTGGTCTTCCATATTCTGAACTTGCTTACAAAGTCATGTACCCGTTCGTAGAAGGTTCTATTCCTTCTGACGATTTTAAGGCGATGATCAATGAGACTTACGTGGTATTCGATCACAAGAGTGTCGCCCCGCTAGTTCAAATTGATAGTAATGAGTGGGTCATGGAGTTGTTTCGTGGTCCAACATTAGCTTTTAAAGATTTTGCTCTGCAATTGCTAGGGCGTTTACTAGATTATGTTTTAAAGCGTCGTGATGAACGAGTAGTTATCATGGGAGCGACCTCTGGTGATACTGGTTCAGCAGCTATTGAAGGTTGTCGCCACTGTGACAATGTAGATATTTTTATCCTTCATCCTCATAACCGAGTGTCGGATGTTCAGCGTAAACAAATGACGACCATCATTGCTGACAATGTATTTAATATCGCTGTTGAAGGTAATTTTGACGACTGTCAAAACATGGTTAAAGAAAGTTTTGCGGATCAATCCTTCCTTGAAGGGACGCGTCTTGTTGCGGTTAATTCTATTAACTGGGCACGAATTATGGCGCAGATCGTATACTACTTTAGTGCTTCATTAGCTCTAGGTGGCCCGTCGCGAAGTGTTTCATTTTCGGTTCCGACAGGAAATTTTGGTGATATTTTTGCCGGCTATCTGGCGAGAAATATGGGATTGCCGATTAACCAATTGGTTGTCGCGACGAATCGTAATGATATTTTGCACCGATTTATCAGCAAGAATCATTATGCGTTAGAGCCGCTTCACAAAACATTATCGCCAAGCATGGATATCATGGTGTCGAGTAACTTTGAGCGTCTATTGTTTGATCTGTATGGTCGAGATGGCAAAACTCTAGCTAATTTGATGGTTAAGTGGAAAACAGAGTCGGGCTCTATTGAAGAAGAGCGTTGGAATTCTGCTCGTAGCTTGTTCGATAGTTGTGCGGTTGATGACGATCGTACTTGTGCTGTGATCAAAGAGGTATTTGAAGCAACAGAATACTTACTTGATCCTCACACGGCTATCGGCGTTGATGCTGCGCGCAAGACACGTCGTGATCAAGCAATTCCGATGGTAACACTTGGTACTGCGCATCCTGTTAAGTTTCCTGAGGCTGTAGAGAAATCTGGCGTTGACGTTTCTCCTGCGTTGCCGATCCATATGGCAGATTTATTTGATCGAGAAGAGCGCTATGATGTGCTTGATAACGACATTTCAAAAATCCAAGAATATGTTGTAGAGCATCGCCGTACGTAATTATTGTTAAATCAGGCGTAGCAGCCGTGCTGCGCCTTTTCTCCATTCCTCATTGAGTTGCGCTTATGCAGCGAAAGATAGTCCAGCGGGCTCTTCCAGAAAATTATAAATCACTCCCCGACATACCAGAGTTTTTATCAAAAATTTATGCTGCACGCGGTGTTGTTTCTGCTGATGAGCTAAGTCTTCAGCTTAAGTCAATGGCAAGTGCTGCTAAGCTGAAAGGTCTCGATACCGCCGTAGCTCTGCTTGTTGATGTCTTGTCTGCTAATGGACGGATTGTCATTGTAGGGGACTTCGACGCTGATGGTGCCACAAGCACGACCATAGCCTACGAGGCGTTGCGTGAGTTTGGGGCGAATAATGTCGATTATCTTGTTCCTGATCGCTTTAAATTTGGTTATGGGCTAACGCCTGAAATTGTTGATCTGGCCGCTCAATCAAATCCTACTCTAATAGTAACGGTTGATAATGGGATATCTAGTCACGAAGGTGTTGCGCGCGCGCATGCCTTGGGTATTAAGGTTATTGTCACTGATCACCATTTACCTGGCGACGAACTTCCAGATGCAGACGCGATTGTGAATCCGGCTCAGTACGGTTGCAACTTTCCCTCTAAGAATATGGCTGGTGTGGGTGTTATTTTTTATGTGATGTCCGCATTACGAGCCTCTCTCCGTACGATCAATTGGTTTCAAGATAAGAACCTTGTTGAGCCAAATATGGCTGCATATCTTGATCTTGTGGCATTAGGTACGGTGGCTGACTTGGTTGCTCTGGATTTTTATAATCGAATCCTCGTAGAGCAGGGTATGCGGCGAATTCGTGCGGGTAAAGCACGGCCGGGTATTTTGGCGTTATTTGAGGTTGCAGGTCGGAATTACGAAACAGCTGTTACAAGTGATCTTGGTTTTGCGGTTGGTCCTCGTTTAAACGCGGCGGGGCGATTAGATGATATGTCGACAGGTATTGAATGTTTGCTTTCGCGAGACATGCTTGATGCGCGTCAACGTGCTCAGGTTTTGAATGGCTTGAATCAGGAGCGCAAGCATATTGAGGAAGATATGCGAAGAGACGCCGATGCGGCATTTTCCCAAATCAATATAGACCAGCCTCCAAAGGCCTTTGTGCTATATGAAGAGCACTGGCATCAAGGTGTGATTGGTATTCTGGCTTCTCGCGTGAAAGAAAAGTTTCATCGTCCTGTTGTCGCGTTTGCACCTGAGAGCGATGACCCTGATCAGATCAATATATTGAAGGGGTCTGCACGCTCTATTCCTGGTTTGCATATGCGCGATGCCTTAGATGTCGTTGCGAAAAAGTATCCAGACGTTTTAGTTAAGTTCGGTGGTCATGCCATGGCCGCAGGTATGAGTATCGAGGTAGCTAAATTAAGTGTATTTGAATCAGCTTTCCAGGATGTTGTTGAATCTTTGCTCGGTGAAGAGGATCTTGAGGCGATCATTTATACGGATGGTGAGCTCGATCCAGCAGCGCTGACAATTTCAAATGTCGAGCAAATTGAACGTGCAGGGCCGTGGGGGCAAAAGTTTCCAGAGCCTTGTTTCGATGCACAAGTAAGGGTTGTGCAGAAGCGCGTATTAAAAGAGAAACACCTAAAGCTTGTTGTTGAGTTTGAAGGTGGCGAGCTATTCGATGCTATTCAGTTTTCAAGCCCCTATTGCTCGGAAGATCTCACTAATATTCGTTTAGTATTTCGTCCTTCAATCAATGAATTTAGGGGGCGACGGAGCGTTCAATTAATGATTGATTACATCGAGCCAGTAGACTAAAAAATAGCTGCGCTTAGTTTGTTTCTAAACGCGTGATGTTGATTTCGTACTTCTCGCCATCTGACTCTGTTTGAATGAACTTCAAAAGGGCATATGGTGATTCGGTATCGATCCAGAACTTTGTTTCTCTCTGGGCTTCTCCTTCACGAACCTTTTCGATTATCGTCGCTGTCTTTGTGCCAATCTTAGTTTCAATTGTTTGCTCTCCAATTGCTTTAAAACGATATTTCCTGATGCTGCCTTTATGAGCGACTTGATAGTCAAATTCGTCGGCGTTTGAAAATGCATTGTCGAGCTGTATTTGAAGTTGGTAGCTTAATCGATCTAAGGTTGGTCCTGCGTTAGTGTAAGTCCATTCTTTTTTCTTGTAGCGTTCTTTGATTTTCGTGTCGTCAAAAAATTCAACACGTTGATAGCGGTTTTTTATGAATGTTCCTTCGAGGGCGTAGCTATACAAAGAGGGAGTGATCATTTGATCAGTGATAGAAAAGGTCGATTGTTCATGGATTGTTGCCGGTAGCGTGTCGACATAGAACGTGTAAAGCCAGGCGTCATTCTCTAATTTGCGTAGCTCTCTCGTTGCTGTCCCGCTGAGCGATAATCCGTGATCAATGTGCGCTTCATAATGGGCTTTATGTGGGACTAACTGATGGGATGAGAGGGAGGTCGTTTCTGCATAGCATGACAATGCTATTAGGTTCGTTAATACGCAAATGAACTGTTTCATACCAACTCCCTTTAATCTTCAGCTATTTGTATTTAATGCAGTGTGCGCTTGTTATCCAATATTAAGCCCGAACCTGGGATTTCCTGAGAGTCGAGGTATACATTGTTTCCGTCAAGTGACAAGCGACCCTCTGCCATCCATTTTAGTGCAATTGGGTAAATAATGTGCTCTTGTTCTTGAACTTTTTTTGCAAGCGATTCTTGAGTCTCTGTTGCAGAAACGTCAACCTTAGCTTGAATGATATTCGGCCCCGCATCTAGTTCTGGGACAACATAATGCACTGTGACGCCATGCTCAGCATCCTGATTTTCTAGCGCTCTTTTGTGCGTGTTAAGTCCAGGATAAAGAGGAAGTAGCGACGGGTGAATATTTACAAGTTTGCCCAGATATTGGTTTACAAAATCTTTGCTCAAAATGCGCATAAAGCCGGCAAGTATGACTATATCCGGCTGGTATTCGTTTATTTGGCGAATCAACTGTACGTCAAATAATTCTCGTTGAGGATATTTTTTGTGCTCAATTACATGCGTTTTGATTTCTGCATCTGCCGCGCGTTCTAGTCCCTTTACATCTGGCACGTTCGAGATAACGGCGCAGATGTCTAAAGGGAGTTCGCCAGAGCTTGATGCATCAATAATGGCTTGAAGATTTGAACCATTTCCAGATATAAGGACGACAGCTTTTGGTAGAGGTGCTGGTTCCGCTTCCATTTTTTCTTAGCCTCTTAATTCAACGGCTTCTTCGTCGTCACTTTTGTCTTCAATTAGACCAATTAACCAAGCTTGTTCGCCTAGTTCATTGAGCTTGTTGACTGCCGCGTCGGCTTGATCTTGAGGTACGCAAACCACCATACCCACACCGCAGTTGAAGGTTCGATACATTTCGGTCGCATCAACGTTACCGTTGGCTTGCAGCCACTGAAAGATTGGCGGAAGCTCCCATGAAGAGCTATTAATGACGGCTTTACAGCTGTCGGGCAACACGCGTGGGATGTTTTCTAGTAAGCCGCCGCCGGTGATGTGCGATAGGGCATTTACTTGCAAGTCTGAGATAAGTGAAAGCAAATTCTTCACGTATATGCGCGTTGGTTGCATCAATGCGTCGGCAATGACTTGGCCATCATCTAACTGCGCTGAAACGTCTGCGCCAGATACTTCAATGATCTTGCGGATAAGCGAGTATCCATTAGAGTGTGGGCCACTTGAAGCGAGGCCGATAAGTGCATCACCTTGGCGAACATTTGAGCCATCTATGAGTTGTGATTTTTCGGCAACGCCTACGCAGAATCCTGCTAAGTCGTAATCATCACCGTGATACATGCCGGGCATCTCTGCGGTTTCACCGCCAACAAGTGCGCAGCCTGACTGTAAACAGCCTTCACCGATACCACTGACTACTTGCTCAGCTACATCTATGTTCAGTTTTCCTGTTGCATAGTAATCTAAGAAGAATAGAGGCTCTGCGCCAGCTACGATAAGATCGTTGACACACATAGCAACTAAATCGATACCGATGCTATCGTGCTTATTGAGATCCATGGCCAAGCGTAATTTAGTTCCAACGCCATCTGTGCCCGAAATGAGCACTGGCTCTTTGTAGTTCTTGGGAACTTCAAACAAGGCGCCAAATCCACCTAGCCCGCCTAAAACCCCTGGACGGGTAGTTTTCTTTGCAACGTTTTTGATTCTATCTACTAATTGATTTCCAGCATCAATATCAACGCCAGCGTCTTTATAACTTAGGGATTTCTCAGACATTATGAAGGGAACTCGCACGTGTGTGATCAAAGGTCGAGAGTTTACAGGTAGGATTAAGGGGATTCCATACGTGTTTGGCTTTAAAGGGGGCTAACTAATTTATTCAGCTTATTTGTTTCAGTTATTGTCATATCGGGAAAGGGCTAATATTATGACGCTAATTCTAATTATTCACCTCGGAATCACGCTCCTTGCTTAGGTTTACATCTATTTTTCTTCTGGTATTTACTTGCGTTGATTTTGCGGTGGCGGCGGAGCGCGTCCAGCTCTTCTATGCTGTCGTTCAGGTCGAATCACAGGATGCTTCTGAAAGAGACGAAGCATTTCCAGTCGCAATGGAGCAGGTACTTGGCAAGCTTACAGGTGCTTCTGTTCAAGATAATCCTGAACTATCTCCAATTATTTCTCAGGCTCAGCGTTATGTGCTGAGTTTTAGTTATAGAGCGAATCCAGACTTTTCGCCTGTGCTAAGTGATCAGGCGGAAGGTGAGGGCGAGACTGAAGTTGAAAAGAGCCTTAAGCTAGATTTTCCCGCGTCTGCACCTGAGAAACAATTTCTGCTGACTGTAAATTTTGCTGATCAAGCTATTTTGAAAGCATTGAGGGCAAGCAATGTTGCGATTTGGGGAAGCTTGAGGCCATCCATTTTAAGCTGGGTGGTTGTGCAAAGGGGCTATGAAAGACAATTGCTGACATCTGATTTACCGCAATTAGAAACGAGTTTTATGGAGTCAGCTTCTGAGTATGGCTTGGTCTCTTTTTTACCGGTCGGTGATTTAAGTGATCAGAATGCGATAGATATGGCAGGTCTTTGGGGCTTGTTTGACAGTTCAGTCAGCGAAGCTGGTAAGCGCTACCCGCACGATGCCGTATTACAAATGCGTGTATTTGAGGCAGAGGAAGGCTTAGATGCTAAATACGCCTTTCGGGAGAATGGTGTTGAAATAGAAGGGCGCTTTCGTGCAGCGGATTATTCTGCGCTGTTTGGGCTGGTCAACCAAGAGATCGCTTCAAACCTTTCTTCTCGCTACGCGATAAAAGCGAGCGAGCAAGATCAATATTTGCGTATCTCTGTTAGTAATGTGCAAACATTCTTAGATTATGTAAAAGTCGTTGAGCATTTGGGTAGCTTATCGACTGTCACTAACGTTCAGCTCGGAGCCTTGTATGGCAGTGATCTTTTGTTGGACCTCGAGTTGCGCGCAAGTGAAGATCAATTTGTACAGCAGCTAGCACTTGCAGGTATTTTAAAAGAAGAGTCTGCTCCATCATCGTCAGGTAATGTGTTGGCAACCTCTATTCAGCCTCAGCTTTATTATCAATGGCCGACTTCAATAGGTCTCAAATAAGTGTTGCGTCAAATACCAAACTTATTGACGCTATTGCGTATATTTCTTGTTATCCCTTTTGCGTTGTATTTTCTTCAAGGTCGATATGACTTGGCCTTGTTGTTGTTTGCTATAGCTGGCGTGTCGGATGGCGTTGATGGCTTTGTGGCTCGACAGTTTGGTTGGCACTCTCGTTTTGGTGCGATTGCAGACCCCTTAGCCGATAAGTTGCTGTTGGTCTCAACTTTTATCATTTTGGCATGGCTGAAATATATTCCTATGTGGCTATTCATTTTAGTATTTGGAAGAGATTTGTTATTGGTTTGTGGTGCTTTGTTTTTTCATTTCAGGATTGCGCATTACGACGTGAAGCCATCTTATTTAGGTAAGGCGTGTACGTTTATTCAAATTGCCTTTGCGGCGATTATGCTTCTGTATTTGTCAGGCTACCTTTTGAATGAGTCTTATATTGATGTAGGTATCGCGAGTGTGTCCATTATCACGTTTCTGAGTGGTATCCATTACATTTATCTATGGGTTAAAGAAGCCAAGTTCGCTCTTAATAAAGGTGTAGATAGTGAGCGCTGATAAATCGAGTCAGTTGTTATTAGGGCTAGGGTTTAAGAAAGAACTGTCATTTAGTAATTTTGTATCTCCTGCTGAACTGAATATTCCCCATCGTTTGAATCATTTACTCTTCGATCAGGCGGTCCCTTTTCTGTACTTAGTTGGCGCCAAAGATAGCGGGAAAACGCATTTATGTTCTGCGGCATATAGTGTTGCAAAAGAAAAAGGTATGAACGCCTATTTTGTATGTGGTCAGGATGTACGCCAAACCATGTCGGGTGAAGAGTTCTTAGGCTATTTGGAATTTCTAAAAGAATTCAATTTTCTTGTTGTTGACGGGATAGAGTGGTTTAGCGGTGACTCAGATTTTGAGTTTGCTTTGTTTAGTTTGTTTAATCACTTTCGAGATGCCGGCAATACTTTGGTGGTTAGTGCCTGCGATGTCCCTGGTCATTTATCTTTTTCGCTTAAGGATTTAGTGTCGCGATTAAGTTCTGGAATGACACAAAAAATTGAAGTGTTGAGTGACTTTGAAAAGAAGGCCGCTATATCTCAATATGCCGAGCAACGTGGTATTAGTCTGTCTGATGATGTGCTGAGCTACATATATGCTAGAAGTTCTCGTAGTTTAGGCGCATTATTGGAGGTTCTAGATAAGTTGGATCATGCCCAATTGCTTGAAAAGCGAAGTATTACAGTTCCGTTTGTAAAAAAGGTGTTGGGCTGGTGAGAGTGTCCTCGTCAAAGTTTAAGGAGAAGCGACAGTGATTCGAGTGGTGTTTAATCAAAAAGGTGGTGTTGGTAAATCTAGTATCACATGTAACTTGGCTGCAATTAGCGCATCCAAGGGGCGTCGTACGTTAGTGGTTGACCTTGATACTCAGGGCAACTCTACGCATTACTTGTTGGGCGTCTCCTCAAGTGAATTGAAACACACCGTCGCAGATTTTTTTGAGCAGACCTTGTCGTTTAATCTTTTCAATAAAGATGCGAGCGAGTTTGTTCATCAAAGCCCTTACGATAATTTATCGGTAATGCCTTCACATCCTGAGTTGGAGTTTCTAGAGCGTAAATTAGAAGCAAAGCACAAGATTTATAAATTAAAGACGGCATTAAGAGAAATGGAGTCTTTCTTCGATGATATTTACATCGACACTGCGCCAGCATTAAATTTTTATACCCGATCGGCGCTCATTGCTGCAGATCGTGTTTTGATACCTTTCGATTGTGATGACTTCTCTCGCAAAGCGCTCTACCAAATCATGGGTGAAATTCAGGATATCCAGGAAGATCATAATGATTCACTTAAAATAGAGGGAATTGTTGTGAATCAGTTTCAGCCAAGAGCAAGCCTACCTAGGAAGTTGGTTGAAGAGTTGGTTGAAGAGGGATTGCCTGTTCTCGATGTTAAATTATCAGCCAGCGTAAAAATGAAAGAGTCCCATCAAAATAATAAGCCGCTGGTCTATTTTGCACCTAAGCACGGTTTGACTGAACAATTCTTGGCATTGCATGAAGAGATTGTTGGTGAGCTACAGGACGCTTAAAGGGCGTCTTATAGTTCTGTGATCCCGAGTGGTAATGCTATTTGATCTCCCGAATGTAATTCTTTCTCACGGGCGTTGTTTAGCAGCAAGGCAATAAGGTGTTCGGCAGGTAGCGCCTCCGAATACATAAACCCTTGCACGTATTGGCAGTGATTTCTCTGCAAAAATGATTCTTGCGACAGGTTTTCCACGCCGGATGCAAAGCTCTTTATGCCAAGTTGTTTGGCAATCGCGAGCAAAGATTCAATAACAAGTTTGTTCTTTTTGTTGTGCAGGCAACTCGCTACGGTTTGTCGATCGAGTTTGATCATATCGATGGGGAGACTGTCGAGCTGCGTTAGCGATGATGAGTTCGCGCCAAAGCCATCAATAGTAATGACACAACCGAAACTCTTGAGTGTTTTGAGTTGTTTAATGGTGTCGCTACTAGATTGAGCAAGAGTGTTCTCTGACAGCTCTAGTATTAGACGATTGGGATTAAAGCTGTGCTCTATGCAGGCTCCTTTAAGCATATTCAGCAGACTAGGGTGGTTGTATTGTTTGCGAGTAAGATTGAACGCATAAGAAAGTTGTTTACCACAAGCTTTCTCGATTGATTTTGCTTCAATGCATAATTGGTTAAATGCCCATTTTCCAATGATCTGCAATAGTCCTGTTTGATCCGCAATGCTTAAAAAGTCATCCGGAAGTAATATTCCTTTGCTCGGGTGATTCCATCGGGTGAGCGCCTCAAGTGCAACGATCTCTCCATTATTGATGTCGATAATGGGCTGATAATAAAGCTCAAATTGATTTGTGTTGATGGCAGTCCGCAATGCTTGTTCAATTTCGCATTGTCGTTGCATCTCTTTGTTCATTTCTTCGTTATAAAATTGAATGTTATTTCTACCCGCATTTTTTGCTTTATACATCGCCATGTCGGCATTTTTGAGTAGTTTTTCATAGCTGTCACCATCGTCGGGGAAAAGTGTAATCCCTAGGCTTGAGGTGATAATTAGCTCATTGTTTTTTACTTCTATAGGCTTTGTGATGTGTTCGATTAGATTGCGGCCGACGAGCTCAGCGCCGTCTTGACCCGAAATATTCGATAGTAGTATTGCAAATTCATCTCCGCCGAGGCGTGCGATGGTGTCTTCTTTGCGCATGCCCTGCGTAAGACGTTCGACTAGCTCTATCAATAGTGCGTCGCCAATATCATGACCGAGTGTGTCGTTTATCTTTTTAAAGTGATCGATATCGATGCTAATTAAAGCTAGTTGGGTGTTATAGCGCTTCGCCGTTTCTATGCCTTGTTTGCAGCGGTCTTCAAATAATCGCCGGTTAGCGGCGCCAGTTAGTGTGTCAAAGTGAGCAAGGTAGTGTAGTTGGTTCTGTGTTTCTTTAATGTTTGATATATCTTGCCCAATGAGTAAAAACTGGCCATGTTCTTCCAAGTTTTCGTCGGATATGAAGTTAATATTCCACAGCATTGATCGTTTTGATTGTTGTGCAGTGAACAGCTTTGTTTCTACGTTTTCTTGATTCGTTGAGCTGGCAGCTGCTTTGTTGAGGCGCCAGATTAGGGATTCATGTTGTTCGCTTGGAATGCAGAGTCGTAGGAAATCTTTGCCCAACACTGCTTCATATCGATATCCGCTGACCGCTTCGCAAGCCGAATTCCAGTGTTCAATGAGATAATTATCGTTAATAACAATGACTGGAATGCCTGCGGTTTCGATGAGTGCGCGGTAACGTTTGTTCGATTTCTTTAGCTCGTCCTCGGTTGCAAAGCGCGTTCTTATTTCTTGGCGAAGTTCTTGATTTGCTTCATCTAATGCTTGGGTTCGCTCGATAACGCGTTGTTCTAGATTTTTTTCAGTTTTTCGTTGGTCTGCAAGTAGTGATGCTAGATAAAGAACTATCGCGCTGAGTGCGTACCAAGCGATTAGCTCAATATTGTGCGTGATCCAACTTGAGACTGATTGAGCCTCATAGGTTGAGTTCGTTTGCATAGGTGCAATAAATAGAGTTGTGATACCCAGAGCCAAGCACACACCGAACCAGCTAAATCTGACCACAGCCCATATTAGTAGTAACGCGCAAAGTGCTAACCATTCTCTCGTGAAAGATAAGCTGAGTAGGCTGATTACAATCAGGCAAACACTCCAAGCGGCATACTCTTTCGGATCCGAAGGTAAGCTAGGCCATTTTCGTTTGTATTTCCATATTGTGAGTGCGGGGCATAGGCAAGTAATCATCATTGCAGAGCTAACTGTCTGTCGCATGTATGTGGCAAGTAGGTCTGAGTGTATGTCGGCGCCGATTTTTATTGTTAGAGTGTACAGGCCAACACTGAGTGTTGATGCAATAAATGCCAGTACAATAAATTGAATTGTTTCGGTGCTATCTCCGAGTATTCTGTCACTTAGTTTTTCGTTTTCGTGCTTGTAGTAAGGGAGCAAAATAGATAATGACAAGGTCGTTAAATAGATTGATGTAGCTAGAAGACCTGTCAGTCCAATAGGGTAACTCGTGATATGTTGTGTGAAGGTGTTTGCACTGAGAGCTAGCACTAGCCCTGTGAAGCCGAATGTGTAGGTGAGTCCTACAGCTAGAGCGCCTAATAGCCATGTTAATGACTCAATACTTAGTGTTTGTGGTTGGTTTGCTAGGGCTAAATGGAGTGTAAAGAAAAGAACAACAATTAACGTGTAGTGATGACTATCCGATTGCGTCAGCCATGAGCGCATAAAGGGGATATTATCTTTGTTTATCAACGGCTTGAGCTTAAACACGTCTTTCCCTAGCATGAGCTGAAATCAATGTTTTCAGCGATCAATGTGGTCTTGGTTTTGAGGTGTAGAACTCTAGTCGTTAATCTGTGTTTCGCTATGTGAGATTGCGTGCAAACTGTAACGGTTTGTTACTGGTGCGACCGTTATTCTTGATGTTGGAAGCGCATCGATAAATCAATCGCTTTAACATCCTTCGTTAGTGCGCCGATAGAAATATAATCGACGCCCGTTTCAGCGATGGGTACGAGCGTCTTGTCGGTTACGTTGCCTGAAGCTTCTAGCTTGGCTCGTCCGCGAGAAAGCTCAACGCTTTTGCGCATCATGTCGAGACTAAAGTTATCAAGCATGATGATATCTGCGCCTGCATCAAGAGCTTGTTTGAGTTCGTCGAGAGACTCAACTTCTACTTCGACGGGTTTTCCGGGTGCGATTGTGTGAGCGTTGGAAACCGCATTTTCAATGGAGCCGCAGGCAATGATGTGGTTTTCCTTAATTAGAAATGCGTCGTATAAGCCGACGCGATGATTAGTGCAACCGCCAACGGCTACTGCGTGTTTCTGCGCAATACGTAGTCCAGGAAGCGTTTTTCGTGTATCAAGAATCTTTACGTCGGTATGCTTTACCAGTTGATGATAGTTGTTTGCGAGTGTAGCGGTCGCAGACATAGTTTGGACGAAATTTAAGGCGCATCGCTCTGCTGTCAAAATTGAGCGAGCATTTCCTTCTAGACTCAGAAAAGTTTGATTTGCCTCGAGTGAGTCTCCCTCTGAATAATGCCAAGTCACCTTTAGTGATGAGTCTACGGCTTCAAATACAGCATTAGCCCAATCTATGCCGCACAAAATGGCGGTCTCTCTAGTTATGACGGTGGCTGTTGCGCGTTGGTTTTCTGGAATGAGCATGGCGGTTATGTCGCCTGAGCCAATATCTTCACTTAATGCTAGCGAAACATTCGATTTAATGGCCTCAGCTATGGTGCTTTGCTCAATCATATGGGGTGCTCTCACATTGGTTGGACGCCGCATTATAAGGACTCTTGAAAAATAATCTATCTGTAGGATGAGTGTGCCGGAGTTATTTAAATTCTCTATCTATGTGAACTAATTCGCTTTGCAACATATTGTCACAGGCGATTATAAAATGACGCTATATACTTATATTGTGCGTTGATAAATTGACGCTCCAGCATCTTCATTTTGTTTAAATTATCGGAACAGTTTTATGGCGAGCGCTAAAGTAGTTGGTATTCATGGAGTTAAGGCCCCTCGAGGAGCGGCCGGTGTTCCATTGCCAAAAGAGCTTGTGAAAATTAGGGATATTGGCAAGGAGCAAATTCGTGCTGCCTTGATTGAGCTGTTTAATAACGCGGATGATGCTTTGTTTGCTATGGCTGACAAGGCTGAAAGTAATAATGATCAATCGTTGTATTTTGAGGCGATGCGGGAGCTTCGTCTCCAGAAAAAACAAATTGTACTATCAACGCTAAGTGCCGCGGTTAAGTCTTTTCAGCATCCATCTAAAAAGGAAGCTGACCCGAAAGTTAGCGAAGATGCTCCATCCATCGATTCGCTCAGTTTAGTGGATGATGAAAGTTTAGAGTTCGATGTAGCGATCGAAGGAATGGTGCAGCGAGTCCGGTCTGGTTCGTCTGAAGACCTTTCAGCATTAAAAGCGCGTATGAAAGTGCTGTGGAACACGAGCGAATGTGAAGATCGAAATATACCGCTCGCGCCAGAAGCTTTGTGTGAAGGTTTTGTGGATGCGTGCAAAAGCTTAGAAGCGAATATTCGTGTTAAGCTGACCTTGTTTAAGCTTTTTGAACGTTATGTTCTTGTTGCTTTGCCGAAATTGTATGTTGATGTAAATCAAAGTCTTATTAACGATGGAGTATTGCCTGAATTTAAAGTAAGGCAGACAAACCGATCTGTACAGCAAAGCTCCGTTCCTTCTTCGAATGGCAAAGCCTTCTCAGCAAATTCAAGCATCGGCTCGGGAGTTGAAGCGCCTGAGTATGCGGATGCAGGCAATAGTGGAGTTAATCTAGACGCATTACGTCAACTTCTGCATCCTCAAGGTCAGCCTATTCAGGGTAATACGCCGGTTTCAGGATTGCATGCCAGCTCTTCCTCAGCCTCAGCTGCACCAGTTATTTCACAAAACGAGTTAGTTGCGATTTTATCTCGCGCTCAGTCACTTAACTTAGAGCAAGCTGGGTCGTTCGTTGGAGAGAATCAAGCCATTGATTTTGCTGCTTTGCTAAAAGATCAGAGCGCTGGAGCGGTTGGAAAGGCTTATGAAAGTCTCGATGCTGACATGATCAACCTTGTGTCGATGCTATTTGAATTCATTCTTGAAGATCGTCAATTGCAGCCTGAAATGAAAGCCATCATTTCACGACTGCAGATACCTATTTTGAAAGTGGCGTTGATCGATGACAGTTTCTTTAACAAAGGTGGGCATCCTGCACGTAAGCTTCTTAATGAAATCGCGTCTTCAGCGATTGGTTGGAATGCGCCGCGTGAAGGAAGGCGTGATCGCTTTAA
>NZ_LWFI01001386.1:0-668 GCF_001635735.1 Oleiphilus sp. HI0067 | reverse complement strand
GGTGCAGCCAGGCGTCATTGCTTTAGGATAAAAAAACACAACAACAGCGCTTTTGTCTTTGTAATCTGACAAGTTAATTACGTCGCCGTCTTGATTGCTCAGCGAAAAATTTGGCGCGGTTTCGCCGACGGTTGGATGAGTCACAAAAAGTCTCCTTGTTATAAAGCGTTTACCAAAGTCTTGTTAGCGTTGCGGTTCGATGACAGCATCGAGATTTCTGTCGTCACAGAAGTCGATAAAGTTTTCGCGCAAGCTAGCAATATGCGTGTCGGCAGGAATGCGGATTAGCATATTTAGGTTGAACATTTGGGTTCCAGTGTGTGGCGCGCTATATGTTCCTGTGGAAAGATCATCAATATTGATTTGTGCAGATGAGAAAAACTGCGCGATTTCATGAACGATTCCAGGGTTGTCGAGGGCGACCACGTCTACGGTATACGAGAAAGCTTGCGCACTTGGACGTGCCACCGTGTGTTTTATTGTGGTTGTTAGGCCGAGCTCATCGGAAAGTGCAGGAAGGGCCTCTTCTAATTTTGTAATGCTGTTCGGCTGGCCAGAGATCATCATGATGACGGCAAACTCTCCACCAAGAACGGTCATGCGACTATCCACGATATTGCATTGAGCTTCTGCGCAAGCCTTTGCGAGCTGATTTACGATGCCTGGTT
>NZ_LWFI01001385.1:0-697 GCF_001635735.1 Oleiphilus sp. HI0067 | reverse complement strand
ACCAGATGTTGAGATAGCGACAAGTACATCGCCTGCTTGACCAAGTCCTGATAGTTGTCTTGCAAAGACTTCGTCATAGCCATAGTCATTACCGATCGCGGTTAAGGCTGAGGTGTCAGTGGTTAGTGCGATGGCTGGCAATGATTCACGATCAAAGCGATAGCGGCCAACGAGTTCAGCAGCAAGATGTTGAGCATCCGAGGCGCTTCCTCCGTTACCAATAAACAGTACTTTTTTACCTGCACGTATCGCTTCAACACAAAGTTGAATGGAGGTTTCTAGCTGCTCGAGGATGGCAGCATCATTTGAAATACGTGTTTTTGCTTCGATGCTGCGTTCAATATGCGCTTTGATGCGTTGACTCATATGATTATCCAATTAGTTCGCGAGTATTTTCTTGGGGCGTAGTTTACAACAGTCTTGTGACGCTGCTAAGGCTTCGTGTCTTGTAAAATCGTTTAGATTTTTCCAAATAAAGCTCTGGGAATATGCGGCTTCGGTGCGCGCTGTGCACATTTGGATCTTTGAATAAGACGGCTTTGCCGACGCCGGCAGTACGAGCTACTGAGACATCAGAGCTGCTATCGCCAACCAAAATGCTTTCAGCCAATCGTAATTTGAAGTCGCGCGTTGCTTTTGTGATCATGCCTGGTCTTGGTTTTCTGCATGTACAAGGTTGAGAAAACTTTGGATGATG
>NZ_LWFI01001384.1:0-753 GCF_001635735.1 Oleiphilus sp. HI0067 | reverse complement strand
TTTGACTCCTTAAAAACCGCTGCATTTCAGCTGATGGGGTGGGGTGCTCATCTTATTCATCGAATGAATACCATGCAAATGCTATTTAGAAATACCGATCATCACGATAGAATTTATCCCTAGGACAAGAGTGATAATAAAGAGGTTGTTTATGGATGGGTTAAGGCCTGAGCGCGATGAGTTAGATAGGTTTCAAGAGCGCTCTTCTGGCGTGACTGCTTCGAAAAAGTCAAAGCCAAAGAAAGCTGTCGAAAATGATAAGTCGCAAAAACAAGCTGGGAATTCAGGGCTTCCATTATTTATAGGGTGCTTTGCTCTAACTTTGGTGCTTTTTGCGTTTTTGGGTTGGGCATATTTAGAGCAGAAAAGAACGGTCGATGCGCTGAATAAAGATTTGTCGGAAGCGCTGGCATTCATTAACCAAAGTAAGCTTTCTATGGCGCGATTGGAAGGTGAGCTTAATGAAGCGGGAGCGGAAATTGAGCAAGCTGGTAGTAGTGCAACTAAACAACTTAAATTTTTAGATTCTGAAATGCGTAAGCTTTGGGGCGTTGCAGGAGATAAAAATCGCAAAGCAATTGCTGAAAATAAAGATAGAGTTGATAGCGTGAAGCTACAGCTCAATGCTTTGAAAAACAAAGATCTAAAACCTTTGGAGGCTTCTGTTGCGAAGCAAGAGCAAATGCTCAAGCAGCTAGAAGTTAGATTAGGGAATAATCAGGCGATGGCGGATCAGATTGGCCTGATTAAGAA
>NZ_LWFI01001383.1:0-1435 GCF_001635735.1 Oleiphilus sp. HI0067 | reverse complement strand
CTGGGCGCCCGACTATCACCGTAAATTCTTCGCTAAGTACAAAAACAGGCGTTAGCCCATACGAAATAAACCCGCAGCAACGATTGTCAACCGGGAGCGGCACATATGCATTTAGCACTGGAGTAAATGTCTCAAAAGTATTAGATCCAGTGGTTGTGTTTGGCTCTGTGAATGCGGGTTATTCATTTGAACAAAATGGTTTGAACCAAGTTCGTGGTGGACGAGTGCTTAAAGCGGTCCATAACGGACAAAGTTTTTCATTCTCAGGCGGGTTTTCTTACTCCTTATCTTATGACACTTCGTTAAGTATCTCTACGAACGTGAGTTACAACACAGCAACGAATTTGTATTTTACCGACGGAACCAATGCTGAAACACAAGACTCAGCCAGTGGGTCGATGAATATGTCATTAGGTATTCGTGTTGATCCGACCACAATTATCAATACAAGTTTTGGTTTTGGTCTGACGGAAGATGCGTCTGACTTTAATTTAGGATTCTCTTTGCCGATTAACATCGGTGCGTGGACTTGGTAAGTCCACAATCGGAGTGAATGTGAGAGAGTTTACAAAACCAATCCAGCGAGCGTTTGTTGCGCTGACAACGATCATGCTCGTTTTTCCACCTCAACTGCTAGCGCAGGTTGGTAATGGCATTACGATAGATAGCCGTGCTATGTCTTTGGGTAATGCTGTTGTAGCGGATCGCGATCCCAGTATTGCAGCTGTGTATCATAATCCTGCAGGTCTAACGAACTTGAAAGACCGTCAGTTCGAAGTTGATCAGTATATTATCGGTCTCGATTTGGACGCTGCTTATATCGCCGGTGACGATTATGAGATATTTGGTCTAGAGGGCACGGGACTTAATACCTACGATCCTTCGGTTCCTAGAGATCCAGTGGTTGGGCCTGATGGCTACGGAGAAAGCCATACGAGTAAACCAGCGATTTACATTCCAGGATTTGGCCTTCAGCAATGGGTATGGAGTGGTCCCGCGCCTTTGCCGTTCCAGTTTGGTTTTTCTGTTAATGAGCCAGGCTCAAAATTTACATTCGCTGCAAAAAACTACATGCACTCTCCGTTGGGGCTTTTTAAAGACGCGGAAGACCCCGGGACATTCTTAGGTAAAGAGGCTTCTATACAGCGATATACCTTTTTCTCCCCAGCGGTTGGCTATGAGATTAGTGATGAATGGTCCGTAGGTGCCGGTATACAGCTTTCGCATCAGGGTTTTGCTATCGCGCAGAACAACCGTGCGCCAAACTTCTTGATTGCAGTAACCGAGATCTTACAGGATGCGTTCGCATGTGAGTTCGACAAACCTATTGGTAAGCGTCGAGATCCATTGCAGCCATTCTTATCCTTGTGTCAGGGCAATATTGGACCTTGGGATAGCGTAGGACGCATAGATATAGATATGCAGCAGTCATTAT
>NZ_LWFI01001382.1:0-1573 GCF_001635735.1 Oleiphilus sp. HI0067 | reverse complement strand
ATATGACCACGAACGAATCATTTCAGGTGACGACAAACCAATACGAATCGAATCAAATTCTTGAGAGTCGTTTTGGTTTTTCAACAAATTTAATAAATCTTTCATCGCTTGCTCCGGTAGGAGTTATTGTTTGCGGGCTTCATATTTGAATCAGCCCGCGACGCTAATCATTGGGTTATCGACTGACTACTCAGATTCCAACTCGATATCTATACCCAATGAGCGAATTTCTTTGACCAATACGTTGAAGGACTCTGGCATGCCAGGCTCCATACGATGATCGCCATCAACAATGTTTTTGTACATCTTAGTACGACCGTTCACGTCATCCGACTTAACGGTAAGCATTTCCTGCAAGGTATATGCAGCACCATATGCTTCAAGTGCCCATACTTCCATCTCACCGAATCGCTGACCACCAAACTGAGCCTTACCGCCCAATGGCTGCTGCGTAACAAGACTGTATGAACCAGTTGAACGCGCGTGCATCTTGTCGTCAACCAGGTGGTTCAATTTCAGCATGTACATATAACCGACCGTTACAGGGCGATCAAATGCGTCACCAGTACGTCCGTCATACAAAACTGTTTGTCCGCTGTCATCAAGATCAGCTAAACGAAGTAGCTCTTTGATTTCAGACTCTTTCGCGCCATCGAATGCTGGAGTTGCCATAGGAACACCACCGCGAAGGTTGTTCGCCAACTCTAGAATCTCTTTATCAGAGAAGCTGTCTAGCTCTTCTTTCTTGCTTGCAACACCGTTGTAGATTTCACCCAACAAGCCTCGAACTTCGGCGACTTCTTTTTGCTGCTTGATCATAGTATCGATCTTTTGACCAAGACCTTTGGCTGCTGCACCTAAGTGAGTTTCCAAAACCTGACCAACGTTCATACGCGACGGTACACCTAGCGGGTTAAGAACGATATCGACAGGATTACCAAACTCATCGTATGGCATATCTTCAACAGGCATGATGACCGAGATAACACCTTTGTTACCATGACGGCCAGCCATTTTATCACCAGGCTGGATGCGACGTTTAATCGCAACATAAACCTTAACGATCTTGAGTACGCCAGGCGCCAAATCATCACCCGTTTGAAGCTTGCGTTTCTTCACTTCAAAACGCTCTTCGTGCTCTTTCTTACGCTCTTCAAGAGATGCTTCCGCCTTCTCAAGAAGTTCGTTCAAATCGTCATCAGCCAAACGGATCTTAAACCAATCTGACGCTTCAAGGGCTGCCAAATAATCTTGAGAAAGCGTATCGCCCTTCTTAAGACCTGGAGCAGACACAATTGCCTGACCATCTAATGCAGCAGTGAGACGTTCATACGTTGCACCCAACAAGATACGATACTCATCTTTAAGATCCTTACGGAACTTATCAAGCTGTGAGTTTTCGATATCAAGTGCACGCTGATCTTTCTCAACGCCATCACGCGTAAATACCTGAACATCGATAACCGTACCGCGCGTTCCGGTGGATACACGCAATGACGTATCTTTTACGTCTGATGCTTTTTCACCAAAGATCGCACGTAGCAACTTCTCTTCAGGAGTTAATTGCGTTTCA
>NZ_LWFI01001381.1:0-769 GCF_001635735.1 Oleiphilus sp. HI0067 | reverse complement strand
TTACATTTATTCACTTTTATGACTCAACGCAAATATCGTTTACAGCGTATTTCTTTTTGCGAACTGATCCTACTTTGAACGAGGGTAAGCGTATGAAAGACACGTATTTTGTGGCAGACGATTTAGACGAAGTTGAGCTAATTCAAAACGAGTTGATGGAAGCTGGAGTAGAGAAGGATAGCATTTCTGTTTGGAGCGGCGACGCCTATGGCGTCGACACGCATCATCTCAAGGCTGAAAACGAGTTACTGAAAACGGATGCGATTCCGTCGATGCGGTCAGGCTTAATATGTGGTTTGATCCTGTCCGGTGTCGCGCTTTTCGGTTTTTTAGGTCTGGGTTTAATGAGTTCAGAATACATGAGCGCAGGACTCATTTTTTGCGGACTTGTGATTGGCTTCTGCACGTGGGAGGCAGGGCTATTGGGTTTACGTCGAGTTCACCGCGACTTTACTCAATTGGGTCGTTATGTAGCGCAGAAGAAACACATCATTCATTTGCATCTTGGTGACAAAGCTGAGAAAGCAGCAAATAAAGTGTTATTAAAACATCCTGCGATCACGTCTGTCCGAATGGGCTAGGGCATTTCGCGAGAAGAGATTAGCTTTGACCTAGTTTTTAGCTTCTAGTTCTTAGTTTGATCTCGAGAGACCGCTTTAGGAGAGTGGCCAAACCAACGCTTGTAAGCCTTGTAGAAGCCGCTCGTCTCTTTAAAGCCCAGATGCAAACTCAACGAAGACAAGCTCACTCCTCGATCTAGTTGTTTTGC
>NZ_LWFI01001380.1:0-986 GCF_001635735.1 Oleiphilus sp. HI0067 | reverse complement strand
TTCTCGGTAAAAGGTGACGAGGATAATGGCATCATTAATCACAATCCCTGAAAGGCCAAAGAAACCAAACCACGAAAGCATGGTGAGATTAATTCCAAGCAGCCAGTGACCCAAAATTGCACCTGAAATGCCGAGTGGAATGGCCAAAATCACGGCAAGCGGCCATGAGTACGAACCGAAAACCCACGCCAAAATAATGTAAATAAGCGTTATGCCTATACTTGCGCCTAGCATCATTTCAGCGCCTGTCTGGCGTTGCTCTTCAGCTCTTCCTTTAAGCTCGTAATCTAAGCCGTAGCGCGCTGCTAGCTCTGGGAGGAATTGTTCGCTAACGTCGTCTAGCACGACATTTGCGTTGTTCAGTGACGCGTCAACACCCGCAGTTACACGCAGGCCAAATCGTCCGTCAGTGTGTCGTACAAGCTCTAGTCCCTTGCGAGAGCTTAAACTTACAACGTTGTCTAATCGAACAATGTCGCCAATTGCTGTGACGATGGGGAAGCCGTTTAAAGTGCGTGAGGTATTGCGTTCTTGATCTGGTAATAAAATACGTACTTCTACTTCTTCATTTTGATCGTAGAACACCTGAAGAAGTTGGCCATCAAATCCCGCTCGAAGTTGATTGCCTACGTCAGAAACACTCAAACCAAGAGATTCACCTTGCGTGGTAAGTTCGTATATAAATTGCGATTTGCCGTAAGGGATGTCATCTTGAATATCATTCACGCCAACATAGCCCTTTAATGCATCCTGAAGCTCTTCGCTCGCTGCTTTTAATATATCGCTGCTTTGGCCTGTTAAGAATATATCGATGTCTTTGCCAGGAGGACCACCGCGAGGACTAGTAATGCTAAGTTGCTCAACGCCATCAGGCATTTGTAATGCATCTTTCCACGCGGAAATTAGTTCAGGGTTGCGCACTTCTCGCGAGTCTGGCGTGACCGTTTCAACATGTAGCGAGGCATATTGCTCTCCTTGCTGGTAAC
>NZ_LWFI01001379.1:0-1102 GCF_001635735.1 Oleiphilus sp. HI0067 | reverse complement strand
GCACTTCTCTTTATCTGAGCGAATGCTTTTGGGCTCATTGGTGAGCGATTCAGCCGTGTAACCTAGCTTTCCTTGGTACTGAAAAATCATGTATCCCATTAAGTGGAACATGACCACAGAATAAAAGTTGGAAATCGCGGATTGAAGAGCCATTGAGACAAACGAGCCCTCGTAGCCAATAATTTGGCTAAGCAGATCAACAGAACCAAGCATGACCATCATCAATGCTAAGATAAGGCCATAAGGCATTCCAATACTGCTAATCAGCGCAATTATTTTTAGAGGGTTCAATGCTTCTGCGAGACTCTCCGTCATCGCATAGAGAATGATCATCGCCGGTATTGAAACGATGACAAAGAATCCAAGAAACGAAGCGAATCCTGATCCTAATAAAGTACCTGCTGTTGCGACAGCCACTAATAGCAATACAAGAACGAAGAGTATTTTGAATACTAAAAGCACACCGCCTTCATAAGCCGATGTGACATTGGGTGCTTGCATATTGCCCATGGCTGTTTCGGAAAGACAGTTAAAGCAATACTTAAACATCACACCAGAAGTTAATAGGTATAAACCTATCATCAGTGGCACAAACAAAAAGCTTGCCGCTGCCATGGCCATCGAAACAACAACGATAAACGAAAGGCTTTGCTTGCTCAGAGGATACCGGAAACTTTGATCAATTCGCCGCCAGAAGGGTACGACATCAGATTGAACGCCAAGGCTTTCAGTTTCTCGCTCACAGATCATGCATGTGGGATTTTTGTTTGTTTTGCTTTCATTTAAACAGGTAGGACAAAAATCCTGATCGCAATGAGTGCAGTGATGGCTAGCAGGGCTAAGAGGGTGATAATGGCAGTAGGACATTATTGACTCCCTCCCAGGCCTATTGTTGTTTCAGCAATATTTGCATAGTGCTGGGATTTTTCTGATTGCTTGCACTTTCCAAAAACAATCGACAGCTTTCGGGCCAGAACATCGAGGTTGAGTTGACTATTTTGTTGAGTGTTGAGCTTCTCGAAAATATCTTCAGCAAGGCTTATATGCTCGTTAGTACAAAGTTTTAATGCCAGCTTGTATTGCTGCTCTTCATTCAGCTGGC
>NZ_LWFI01001378.1:0-919 GCF_001635735.1 Oleiphilus sp. HI0067 | reverse complement strand
GCGTATCTCTCGCCAACGCCAGCAGTATTGCAGCTCACTATGGTTCGGTTAGTGCCGGTACCTTTGCGGTTGTGCTGACGTATGCAGAGTCCAATAACATTGAGTTTGGTGCGCAAACGACGCTTTATCTGGTTATGTTAGAGCTTCCAGCGATTATTGTTGCCCTCGCCATTTATCGTTTTTTCAATTCGGAGAAGCAAGTTGAAGGCGTTTCTCATCGCGCTATTTGGCATGAAACATTGACGAACCGAGGTGTTGTATTGCTCGTTGGTGGTGTTCTGATTGGCTGGATGTACGGGCCAGTGCAAGGTGCGTCGGTCACCGAGTTATTGACAGGAGGCTTCAAAGCAATCTTGGCTATCTTCATGTTAGAAATGGGACTTACCGCGGCTGAAACACTCCGTCCCTTCCCATACAAACAATGGAAACTGGTTATCTTCGCATGCGTCACACCGCTTGCATTTGCTGCGATTGGCGCAGGCGCTGGTATAGCTTTGGGGCTGCCTGAAGGCTCAGTTCTTATTCTTGCGACTTTAGTCGCTAGTGCTTCCTATATTGCTGCGCCGGCAGCAATTCGAAGCGCTATTCCCGATGCGGATATTGGCTTAGCCATGCTGTTATCACTAGGCTTGACCTTCCCTCTGAACGTTATTTTTGGTATCCCTTTTTACCATTCATACATTTCACAGTGGATCGCATAGTTACTTAGCTACCCGTATAGTTCGCAACAATTCGATCCAGCTCTCCAGTGCGTTTTAGCTCCTCTAAATGCATTTTTACTTCTTTAATTGTACCGACCTTGTTTTGAGGGAGTGCGAAGAAAAATGGTTTTTCTGCTAGACGCACTTTGGTTTTTGCGATGCCTTTTTCGTGCGTTTTCATCAAGGTAAAGTCGATGACGTGTGTTGAGCCGACTAAG
>NZ_LWFI01001377.1:0-1340 GCF_001635735.1 Oleiphilus sp. HI0067 | reverse complement strand
TTATCTCTTGGATCTTCTTCAACCTTACCGAAGGCCTCTGCCCAGCCATAAACAAAGTCATTGATACCCAGCGAACGGCAATATTCAATCTCCTGAGTATTCGTGGAGCCTAAGAATCCAAAGGGCCCACCTTGGGAAGCATAAGAATGAATGTCGAGCAATACATCAGCTTGATCGAGAAGACCGCAAAGCACGGGATCGATGAAGTCTTCATAGTCTTTAGGCGACTCTTTTATGTACATCGCGCGGTTGAGGTTACGTTCATAGAAGCGGGTACCTTGTTCGTATGCTTTGGGATTACAAATCGGGACGCACGTCAATGTGCCTTTGGTTAAAGAGAGCCCATTGTTGAGTTCATCAATTAGCTTGCGAATAGCAGTGGTACCGCAGGTTTCATTGCCATGCACAGCTCCTAAAACAATCAAATGTGGACCAGGGTTGAGCGTCTCGAATCTTGAAATAGAAATCATAAAAAATTAGTTCTGTTGTAAGGTGTTATTCATCATCTGCACATTAATGGTCTAGGGATAATATCGGGTCCCCGTTGTCGATCTGGCCAATGCGAATATCATTTACTCACCATAAACGTCGACGTATGCAATATTGTAGCTCTACCAGCGCATTCCAACAGCAGCCGTTAGCAACTCGCTATCTTAGTGTCAGTTGAATCCTGGGAGAGGAAATAAAAACTGAAAAAGCCTTAACGATGTCCTTCCGGCCTTCAGGAACAGTAGTTCTCAGCCTTCAGCCCCTGACCTGACCAGACATGGGATAAAGCACGGAGTTACAAACAAGTTCGGGATGTCAGTCGGTCCACGTTAGGTGTCTCTTGCGCATGAGTGACAGGCCATGAGCCTGGTCATAATAGGCGGCTTCATTAACAAAAGCGACATAGACCGGTTCGTGATACTCAAACAAGACTGTTTCTCCGGTGTCCAAAATAAAAATTGGCTCGCCCGGGGATAATTGACAATAATCCTGATCCTGTAATTGCGGGTGTATCATGCCGATGATTTCACCACTTTCATCCCGCGGCAAATGCAGTTTCTCAGTAAACTGGAAGACGTCGGCTTCTCGGATAGAGGGTAGGCTCAGTTGTCCACTTAATTGTAAATCGATAAAGTCTAAGGCATGGCTCAATGCTTGGCGTGTGTGTTCAAAAGCATCCCACCGAAGCAAGCCTTGCGCTACAGGACCAACTTCAATGAGAAAACCATGCTTGGCTATCGAACAAAGAAAAGAATTTGTAGTAGGGGCGTTATCTTCATAAAATATTACAGCGCCTGGTAGTTGTTTTTGCACATAAAGGGCCATATCCAAAGCAAGCGGATCGTTCTGCT
>NZ_LWFI01001376.1:0-886 GCF_001635735.1 Oleiphilus sp. HI0067 | reverse complement strand
GCCGTCATGGCTAACCTCAGTACTAAAAAAGATTCTATGGAACAGAAAGCGCTTGAAGCACAGCTCATGTCTGAAGCGGTTGATGTTACCTTGCCTGGTCGAGCTACCGACCTTGGCGGCCTTCACCCGGTAACAAAAACGATGCGTCGAATTGAATCGTTTTTTGCTAAGGCGGGTTATTCAGTTGAAGTGGGTCCTGAGATCGAAGACGACTACCACAACTTTGAAGCGCTTAATATTCCTGGGCATCACCCAGCGAGAGCGATGCATGACACCTTCTACTTCAACGCCAATACTCTTTTGCGTACGCACACTTCACCTGTGCAAGTTCGCACGATGGAAAAGGGTGAACCTCCATTTCGTATGATTTGTCCTGGACGAGTTTATCGTTGTGACTCAGATCAAACGCATACACCGATGTTCCACCAAGTAGAAGGTTTATTGGTTGAGGAAAAAGTTAGTTTTGCCGACCTTAAATCAACGATTGAAGAGTTCTTAAAAGTCTTCTTTGAAAAAGATTTAGAAGTGCGTTTCCGTCCTTCATATTTCCCTTTCACAGAACCATCGGCTGAAGTCGACATCGAATGGGGGCGCAATGCAGACGGCTCTATTAAGTGGCTTGAAGTAATGGGATGTGGAATGGTGCACCCGAAAGTTTTTGAAGCTAGCGGCATTGATGCAGAGAAGTATTCTGGCTTTGCATTTGGTCTTGGTGTTGAGCGTTTAGCCATGCTCCGCTATGGCGTAAATGACTTAAGAATGTTCTTTGAAAACGATCTTCGTTTTCTTCAACAATTTAATTAAAAATAGAAAGTGGAATCTCAATGAAGTTCAGCGAACAATGGCTTAGAGAGTGGGTAAATCCTGCAATTGAAACCGAAGCACT
>NZ_LWFI01001375.1:0-1019 GCF_001635735.1 Oleiphilus sp. HI0067 | reverse complement strand
AAACGATAAGTAATAAAAAACCAAAGGCAGCGCCGAGCTCCCAATTAAATCGGGTAATAAACTGGGTATAGATCTGACCGGTAAACCACATACTCGATTTACCTCCGAGTAGAATTGGTGTGAGGTAATTACCGAGCGTTAGCATAAATACGACAATGCAGCCGGATATTATGCCCGGCATTGAATGTGGGATAACGATCTCTTTCAGGATAGAAAGCTTACTGCCGCCAAGGTCATAACCCGCTTCAATTAAGCTGTCATCTAAACTATCTAAAGTGCTTACCAACGGCACCACCATAAATAACATGGAGGTGTAAATTAAGCCCATCATCACGGTGACATCGTTGTATAAAAATTCGATTGGACCGTCGATCAGTCCAAGCCACTGCAGAGAGGAGGAGATAACTCCAGTTTCTCTGAGAAGGATCATCCAACCAAAGGTGCGCACTAATTCGCTAACCCAAAACGGCAACAGGCAGAGTAAAAATAAGATGCTTTTGGTTTTTCCACGCAACATCTTAGCTATGTAATACGCTACGGGAAAAGCAATAATTAGTGTAAGCACTGTGGCAAGTATCGACATAAATGCCGTTCTCGCTAAGGTATTCCAATAGAACGGCTCAGTAAAAAATTCTGCATAGTTTGCCAAGCTCGTTTCATAGGTTCGAGGGGCAACTTTTTCTCTAATCGATAAGAAGAACATATCGATATGAGGGATGATCACAAGTAAGCCTAGCCAAAGTAAAAAAGGACTAAGCAGGAGTATCAGGGTGAGTCGTGTCTGGCTTGAGTTCATTTTATCTTTCCTAAAACGCTCAAGCTTGGTTCGTAAATACTTTGGCGATATCTGCTCGCCAGCTTAATGATAGTTTGTCGCCTGCCTTAAGATCTGAAAACTCACCTGTCTGAGGTAGGGAAACAATAATCTCTTCCGCATCGTTGTTGGTCATGATTGCGCGGCTCTTAGCACCGTCGAACAATACACTCTTTACAGATGCCTGGAGTTGATTATCCGCTGT
>NZ_LWFI01001374.1:0-686 GCF_001635735.1 Oleiphilus sp. HI0067 | reverse complement strand
TGCACCCTCTAATTCAAACGCTAAAAAGTCGTGATCAACTAACTCATAACGCTTGCGCTTAAGCGGTTTCAATTTACTCAAATCCACTACCACCAAACCGTCAATACAGTCTTGAAAATCAGGGTCAATATTAAAGCCGTGGAATCGGGTTCCACCGTCATCACATAACTCTGAGTATTGCTTGTAGAGCGTAGGAACAGAGTGACCAATCAAACCCAGCTGCTCACGCAACACAACAAAGGCATCTCTTGAATCTAAACCATCGAACAGGTGCTGATTGTGGACCTTGGCTTGATAGCCCATCATGTAAGGTCGTTTACATTCGATAATCGGTGTATGTGAAAAATAGTACTTACCGTAATAACCAAGCAAGAGGTCCTTACCTTTTTGGCTAAAGGCATTTGAAATACTCACTGCACCGAGCAAGTAGCGAACTTGAGAGTTTTGTCGAATATACGCGGCGATCCCCGTCCACAAGTAATCAAGACTGCGAGAGCCCCAATACTTTGGTTGAACAAAGCTTCTGCCCAGTTCGACACCGCGTGCCAAGGTTGGCTCAGCATTAGGCAAATAATGCATTAGTGTCGATGTATATAACTGATCAATCGCAATATCATGCGTTGACCGTAAACGATATGCACCAACGACTTCTTGGTCCGACTCGTCCCATAGAACAATATGCTGAT
>NZ_LWFI01001373.1:0-1324 GCF_001635735.1 Oleiphilus sp. HI0067 | reverse complement strand
ACAGATCTCTTGACCCTAGATTTAAACGACGACTCTAAAAGATATGGATAATCACTATGAACCGTTGAAATTAACTTAGCAGCTGGCAACCTGGTTAAAGATGCAAAAAGAAATGGTGTAAAAGAGTGTGCGTGCACCACATTAGGATTTATCAATAACAACAGCTTTCTGAGGGCTCGATATCCATCAAACATTAATCTAGAAGGATTAAGAACAAAAACGTCACGAGCACCAGAAAAATACTCCCTATCAGAATAATCCCCTTTTAATAAAACAACAAAAGATTCAATGCCATTAGCATTACAATGATCTATTAAATCTCTAACAACAGAGGTAATCCCGCTTTTAGGCCAATGCACAACGTGACAAACCCTCAGGCAACTATCGTTCTTCATTTCCATCGCACAAAACACTTGATTTTCCAAAAAATAAACTTGGCCTTTAAATAAGAGTTTCCTTTATGAAAATTCGCAATCAAATACAATAACTTTCGTAGCCATTCTGGCGGCCATAATTTAGTTTTTTCTGTGCCACGAGTAAAATTAAACGTAATATTAGGTGCTCTTTCTGGCAAGCCAACAGCATTTATTCTCACAGGCCATAATCTGTAAGATATAGAAAGGTCTGTCGAAACATCTATTTGCAGAACGGCCGTCCGCCGCAGCCTTTCATCCCAGGTTAAATCGAAAAGAAAATTCCCCAAGCTATAGGCAATAACAGATCCGTTATAAAGCTCCACTTTTTGAAATATGTGAGGATGATGCCCCAAAAAGATATCTACACCAGCATCCACTATCTCTCTGACACAATGAATATCATTTTCGGTAGGGGTGTCTTCTGCTTCAATCCCAAAATGCAAAGATAAGACAAGAATATCTACATCAGAGCGAATATGCTTAATATCAGAAATGACCGATTCTTTTTGAAACTCTGAGTAGAATTTCTGCCCTGGAATATAGGCTTCTTCAACTGCCGAATAACCTAAGAAACCTATCTTCAAGCCATTAACGGTTTTATACAAAGGTTTAGGTTTTCCTGTATTAGACTCCAAGCAACCAACTACATCTATTCCTTGACTATCTAAAATACCAACCGAATCTAAGAAAGCTGCTCCGCCATGTTGACAAACATGATTATTAGCAACGTTAACTACATTAAAGCCTCCAGATAAAAGTGCATCCGCCGCTTTCGGAGAGCCCCTGAACGCTACTGAGTGAAAGTCACTAGGATCGTAACCCTTATTAGAAATGACACTTTCTAAATTACCAAATACTATATCTCCACTCTTTAAGATTGGTGCAACATCTTCAAATATATGATGAGA
>NZ_LWFI01001372.1:0-476 GCF_001635735.1 Oleiphilus sp. HI0067 | reverse complement strand
CCGGGAAGATCTTTCCACTCATTTTGCTACGTTGAAGACGATGATAAGCGTTGCCGGCTAACAAGACGGTATTTGCTGTGACGACACCATTCTCGGTAATAACTTGAGGGCGTTGGCCCTGCTTGATGTCCACAACCAGTGTGTTCTCGAATATTTGTACGCCTAGTTGTTGAGCCGCAGCAGCTTCTCCCAAGCATAGATTGAGAGAATGCAGATGCATGTTCTTTTTATTGTAGAGCGCGCCGTGATAGATCTCTGTCTCTAGGTAGTCAGGAATATCGTTCTTCAGTAGAAGCTTGACCTGGTCTCCCATGCCATTTGCGAGAGCTAAGTCGTAACTTGCTTGGAGTTCTTTCATGTGGCTTGGTTTATAAGCTGCATGTAAATGGCCATATTTCAGGTCGCAATCGATATTATATTTTTGAACGCGTTCTTTAATGATGTCATGACCACGCCAACGCAGATTCCAAATAAAG
>NZ_LWFI01001371.1:0-874 GCF_001635735.1 Oleiphilus sp. HI0067 | reverse complement strand
CATAGCGCTCAGATGTAAAGAACAGGTTACCGAATAAATTCTCAGCAGACTCTTTAGTCGGTGGCTCGCCTGGGCGCATCATACGATAGATTTCTACCAAGGCTTCTAATTGAGTATTCGTAGGGTCAATACGCAAGGTATCAGAGATAAACGAGCCACAATCAAGTTCGTTAGTGTAAAGCGTCTCAATGCTTTCGATACCCGCCGCAACTAATGCATCAACGACTTCTTCTGTAATTTCTGTATTACAGCTAGCAACTAGCTCACCAGTATCTTCATTGATGATATCTTTCGCTAATACCTTGCCGTATAGGTATTCTTTAGGAACTTCAAGCGCGCCGCCTAATTTCTCAAGCTTACGAATTTGCTTGGCGTTAACTCGACGCCCTTCTTCAACAATCACTTCACCGTCAGGATCTTTGATGTCAAACGTTGCGATTTCGCCACGCAAACGTGAAGGAACAAGTTCGAGTTTGAAGCTGTCTGCTGACAATTCAAAACGACCAGTGTCGAAGAACATATCCAAGATCTCTTGCGAGCTTAGACCTAGAGCACGCATCAAGATTGTTGCTGGAAGCTTACGACGACGGTCAATACGAACGAACACGTTGTCATTTGGATCGAATTCGAAGTCTAACCAAGAACCACGATATGGAATCACTCGAGCACTATGAAGCAACTTGCCTGATGAGTGAGTTTTACCTTTATCGTGATCGAAGAACACACCCGGAGAACGGTGTAACTGAGAAACAATTACACGCTCAGTACCGTTTACAACGAATGTACCGTTATCGGTCATCAAAGGCATTTCGCCCATGTAAACTTCTTGTTCTTTGATGTCTTTAATCGCGCGATTTGAAGACTCTTTGTCATA
>NZ_LWFI01001370.1:0-1000 GCF_001635735.1 Oleiphilus sp. HI0067 | reverse complement strand
TCATGGTCGAAGTCCAGAGAAGCTAGAAGCTGCGAGCAATCTTCTTCTATCTCTTAACCCTCATACGAACGTATCGGTCTATAAGGCCGATTTGTCGAGTGTGTCGGCGACTAAGGATTTTGCTCAAGCTGTATTAAACAGCCATAGCTATCTTGATGTGCTCATTAACAATGCCGGTATATTAAAAACATTAGATACGCGAACGGAGGATGATTTTGATGTGCGTTTTGCTGTGAATACCTCTGCCCCTTTTGTTTTAACGCACTGCTTGCTTCCAATCATCCAAAACAATGGCCGCATTGTTAATTTGTCCTCAGCGGCACAGTCCCCTATCGATGAATCTCTCCTGTGTGGTCGCTCACGGACTAGTAATGCCATGCAAGCTTAGGTGCAGAGCAAGCTTGCTATCACGATGTGGTCTCGTGCTCTCGCTGATCAATTAGGTCAGAGTGGGCCTACTGTTATTGCGTTAAACCCCGGGTCGTTATTAGCAAGCAAAATGGTCTAGCCAGGTTTTGGGATTGCAGGGAATGACATGAGTATTGGGGCAGAAATCATTGTTCGCTCAGTGCTTGATGAAACTTTTGCCGTAAAAAGTGGTCAGTATTTCGATAATGATATTGGTGATTTCGGTCCACCGCATGTTGATGCACAAGACAAAGACGCGTGTGTAAAGCTGTATCAGTTATTAAAAGACATGCTGATTGATTAGCGGCATCGATTTTGCCAAATGTGTCTTAAATATTGTTTGGTGCTGATTGGAATACTAGACCTGGCTTATTAGTGTTGGTAAGTTGCTCCAATGAGAAAGATTGTGGTTGTTTTGTCAGTGTTGTTTTTGGTGTTTGCCAATGTGGTGAGCGCAGCTACATCATGCTGCTTTGAAGAGGCTGACAATCAATCTATCGCTATGCATGACATGGATATGTCGCAACCATCCATGTCAGAAGACTGCCATGAAGAACAGTTTTCATCACCATCCGATAGTGACTCTTCTGCG
>NZ_LWFI01001369.1:0-781 GCF_001635735.1 Oleiphilus sp. HI0067 | reverse complement strand
CGTGTCCATCAAAAGCGATTCCGGCGGCAGAGCATGCTTTAGCTAGAACTGTTTGCCCAAAGGCCAAGGCCGAAAGAGTGTTGGTATCGAAGCTTGAGAAAGGGTGGAACGGGTTGCGTTTGATGCCTGTGCGTTCTGCAGCAGCAAATACAAAATTGTGATCAAACGACGAATTATGGCCAACTAAAATAGCACGCGTACACCCGGTATTTTTTACAGCGCGGCGTATTGGCGTAAAAATTTTGTCGAGCGCGAGCTTTTCAGGTTGTGCGTTTCTGTAGGGTGAGTAGGGATCAATGCCTGTGAATTCGAGCGCAGACTTTTCAAGGTTGGCGCCTTTAAAAGGCTCAACATTACAATGAACGGTCTCCTTGCAGTACAGTTGTCCGTCACTATTCATGTCTAGTATCACAGCGGCTATTTCAAGTAGAGCATCAGTTTGAGAGTTAAAGCCGGCTGTTTCGACGTCGACAACAACTGGTAAGAACCCGCGAAATCTCGCTGAAATGGAATGAGAATTGCTATCTTGATCGTTATTATGTTCTTGCATTGTGGAATTAGATCCTGACACGCTTTGCCCTTACTACTGTCACTCGCGCAAACGAGTATAACAGAGCTTATTTGAGATTTGGGATCTCCACGGCAAAGAATTGCCTATTACGGCGTAAACGCGCCCAATAACAGATGAATTAGATGTTTAAATATTTATCAATACTCTTAGGTTTAATGCTTTCCTCGGCAACTTACGCTGAACAAGAATTGCGTTACCTTGCTCCTATGG
>NZ_LWFI01001368.1:0-969 GCF_001635735.1 Oleiphilus sp. HI0067 | reverse complement strand
ATCATGTTTAACAACAAAGGAACCAAAGCTGTTTCAGTTTCAGATAAAGTTAGCATCTGCTTGCGTAAAGACGCTTTTTGTTCGCTTTGGCGCGATTGCATCACCTCAAGATGGGCGATGTTCTTCTGGTAGCGCGCTAGCTGTTCGTAGGATTCACGATATGCATCGAGCAACTCTTCAGTTTGTTCAGCAAGCACATCGATTTTTTCCTGCGATATTTTTCCAGAAATATTCGCGGCCTTTACAACTTGTATATTCGCATCAAATTTGCGGACAAGGTTCGAGTCGCTAATTGTGTTTTGCCCACGACTCGGCGACGCACTTACCAACAATGAGATCGCAAACAAAGGCAAGAGCAATGAACTCAGCCTCGTGCTTAGGTTTAGATTAATCAGCATGTTTACACCGTTATTTGGCTGAAGTGATTTCCCCAATGGGCGTTTGGCCATTCAGGAATTGAGACTGAGCTGAGTGCCAAAGCATGAGCGTCAATGTGATACAAAGAACCAGTACCAGAGGTAACAAAAAAGTACCTGCCATCCCGGCTTAAAGCGACACCACTCGCGTCAAAAATTTCTATTGAACTAATAAACTTACGATCTCGAGAATCCCAAAATGTGATGAGATTGCCTCGGGGACAAGTTATAGCAGTGACACCCGTTTCAGGATGAATACAAATGCTTGCAGTGTATTGATTCATTTTCCAATGGGTCTGATCGTCATCCGACTTAACCAACTGAATCTCTCGCTGCCCTTTTTGAAAGCCAACCACCGGCGGGAATTCTCGCTTACCTTTGTACTGAAGTGCCAACCCCACCGTGTCATCACTACCGACTGCCACATGCCGAATACTTAGACGCCGATCGGGCAAATCAAAGTGATCGAGTTGCTCCCCAGAGCTACTGTCTAGATAACTCAACTTAGGGTGCATCTTCGCAAGATTGAGCGACTTCCGGCCACTTTCTGGAT
>NZ_LWFI01001367.1:0-691 GCF_001635735.1 Oleiphilus sp. HI0067 | reverse complement strand
TCGGATTCGGTGCCGTTATCGCATCATTTACTTTCTTCTTTTCACTTGGATATGGTGCTCGGTTCCTAAGACCAATCTTTGCCCAAGCAAAATCATGGCAAGTCTTGGAAGTAATTATTGGTGTCATCATGCTAAGCTTGGCGCTGAGCCTCGTCATCTAAAACTCTTTGCTTTCACTGCGAGATAAATGAACACACACTACGACAGTCCTTTTGGTGCGCTAACGCTTCAACGCTATCCGTTATTTAAAAATAGTAAGGCTCAACAGAACCTGCAGGCATGGGAAGGTGCTGACACCTTGTTATTGGAAGAACTGAGTAAGCATGATCTGTCCAATAAACGAATTCTTATCTTAAACGACCAATTTGGCGCGATCAGTTGTGCGCTTCGTGCATTTGATATCACGATTCAAACTGACTCATTTTTGTCATCGACAGCTATTCGATTAAATACGCAGGCGAATACAAAACAAGAACCTGAGAAACTTGTTCCAAGCACAACATCACTTGAAGGCAGCTTTGATCTTGTCGTTATTAAAATCCCCAAATCATTAAGTTTTCTAGAAGATCAGTTGTATGCGATTAGAAAACATATAAACGAGCATTCTGTTGTCATAGCAAGCGCTATGGTAAAAAGTCTTAGCAAGAACACCCGTGATATTTTTGAAAAGCTGCTAGGCCCTAGCGAACAA
>NZ_LWFI01001366.1:0-34821 GCF_001635735.1 Oleiphilus sp. HI0067 | reverse complement strand
GCATGTCGTTGGAAAAGGCGTGCAGGATGGTCAGGTGAAGGTCCTTATTCAAGGGAGCTTTGGTGCCTCAAGAGAGTCTGCAATTCATGTCGCCGCAGAGCCTTTAGTGTTGACAGGGGGTGTTGATCAGACACAGAAGCTTTCGTATATCAAAGACATGATTCCCGAATTTACAAAGCACTTTGATTTTAGGTATTTGACTAAATTTCCATTCGCGGGCTCAGATGAAACCTCTCTCGAAGGCTATGTTCGTTTTTCTGAAGAGCCAGAATCCGTGAGTGAAGCGCATTTATTAGGTTTGATTGATGCGTGGCCCCCAACAACCCTGCCTATGATGAAAAAGCTATGCATGGCGAGTTCTCTTAGTTGGACGGTCGAATTCATTCAGCCATACCAAGCACCCCGTGGAGATGAGTATATTGGTTACAAGGCCGATATTGTGGATTCGCAAGACGGTTATGCCTATGCACGAGCAAAAGTGGCGAACGATAAAGGTGAGTTAATTGCCATTAGTCAACAAACAGTAACGCATTTTGGCTAGCTTGTTCTTAGCGTCTAACTGAGCATAAAAAAGGCAAAAAAAAAGCGGTAGTTAGTGCCGAACTTACTAACTACCGCTGCAATGTAGGGCAATATGCCCTGATCGGAAATGCTGGTTGAGGAGAAAGGCCTGAATTCTCGCCTCAACACAATGTGTTTCGATGGGTTTAATATTAGGGGCGTAGGGGGCGTAATTTAATCGTCCTAAGGGAGTAGTCCCTTTGTGAAAAGCCGTAAAAGTGTGATTTTTTTCTCACTTTTAGATGATTTTAAAGACTTTTCCCTAAATAACTTCTAGTTGACGGGCTTTTGAAAGTGCCTCTGTGCGGCTTTTTGCACCAATCTTTCCGTAGATGTTTCGAATGTGGGCTTTTACTGTCGCTGGTGCGAGTGATAATTTTTGTGCAATTTCTTTATTTGCTAAGCCTTGGTCTATCAATCTGATCACTTCTAGCTCGCGCTGACTTAAGGGTTCGAGCAGTTTAAGATTTCCTTCTAACGCCGCTGCACCCGGAAGCTGTGTCTGACCACTTGTTTGCGCGGCTTTTACGCCCAGTTCTTCACTGAGCTTTTTCAGAAAGGCATCGGGAATATTGGCGGGTTTACATAGCGCAAGGACATTCGGAGTGTCTTCATCCTCGTGTACAAAGACACGAGTCATTCCTTCCCGTCCTGCAAGCGTGAGCGCTTCGGTAATAGCTTCTGCTGCTTCATCATTGTGTTTTGATTTGAACAGGCATAATGCTTTGATAAGCAGTGCTTGGATTAAATGATAAGTATGATTTAGGTCTCTCGCTTGGATTGCGATACGCTCGCATATTTCTAGCGCAAGGGCACTGTGCTTTTGTTTCAGATATAAGCGCGCTTTGCTTAGATTGATATCTTCAAAATTTAGGGGCAGCTCGTTGATCGCCTCTGCGTCGATAGATTCCAGCACGACGTTGGCACCTTCAAGATTATTTATGGCGACAAGGCAACGCGCTTTCATCGCTCTTAAACTCGGGGGCGTATACATCATCGCGTCTTTTTTGTGTTCATAGACGTTGATGGCATCATCTAGGCGTTCTATCGCTTCGATAAACTCGCCTTTCGAAAACAATACATTAGCTTGCGTGTATTGAATTAAGATATGCAGGCCGGGCTCTGTTCCGATATTGATGTGCTTCAGCAAGGGGTTAATGTAGGCCGACGAAATAGTAATCTCACCTCGTTCGAGGTAGATCATCGCCAGAATACTGTTTTGCCAACACGATAAAATTCTTGGTTGTGATGGATCGTGGAAGCTATCTATCCAGTGTTGATTCTGCATTCCCGTTTCAAGCGCCGCATCAAGTTTGCCTTGGTAGTAGTAGATCCAACCAAGTAAACCGCTACTAGAAAGCACGGTCGTGTATTTCTTTTCTCGCTTGCCGTGCTCTATAGCTGCTTTTAAAGCTGTCTCAGCAGACTCTAAATCACCCACCGTGAAGCTGTCTAAGCCAATTCCATAGTATGTCACTGATTTGAGTGGCATATTAGTGCTGTCTAATTCCTCTAATACCTGCTTAGTCAGCTGACTAGCGCCACGTAGATCTGATTGCGAACGGGCGATATAAGAGCGAATTAATGAGATTTCGCTATGCAGATCAACAAGCTCGTCAGTACTGGTCTCTATGTTTGCTAGACGCTGTTGATCGATTAATGCTTCTAATTCATCAAGCAGAGGTTGGATGACCTCGATTTTATTACTGAAAAATAGGGCCCAAATTCTCAATAGAAGAATTCTGGGTGAGCGAGATTTGAGTTGCTCTGGAATGGCAGCTATCCATTCGAGCATCGGCAGATGATGCCCTTCATGAATTAAATTGTTGCCGTTGCTTTCAAGTAGTCTTGCTAGAAGTTCCCACTCTTGAAGAAGCACAGCTTGTTCGATGGCTTCATGTGGTTGGTTATGCTCGATGAGCCAGTCTATAGCGCGAGTTTGTAGCTCAATTAGATGTGCTTTTTGGTTCTTTCGTAATCGTTTGAATAGTGAGTCTCTAAACATCTCGTGGTAGCGAAACCACTCACCTTGGCTATCTAGCGGGATCAGGAAAAGATTTTTTTGTTCGAGTTCTTGCAGTATTTCTCGACTATTGTTCGTTCCGCGGATGTAGTCGCATAGCTCAGCGTTTAAGCGCAGTAAGCAAGAGGAGTCTAGTAAAAAGCTTTGGGTCTCTTCAGGCTGCAACCCGAGAATTTCACTTAACACATAATCTGAAAAATGACGTTCGTCAGCCAGTAATTTCTTCGTACTAATATAGGCTTGTTCGTTATCTGGCTTACCTGATGCAGACAAGGCTGTCAGCTGCATTGCTGCAATCCAGCCTTCTGTCCGTTGAAATATGTCTTGGATTTGTTTGTCGGTAAATGCAAGTGACATGTAGTCTTTGAAAAAAGCTTTTGACTCGTCATAGCTGAATACGAGATCAGAGGCGTACATTGCGTCTACCCAATTTTTGACGCTCCAGCGAGATATCGGCAATGCAGGTTCAAACCGAGATGTAAGAATGATTTCTACATTAGGTGGAATAAAGTCAACTAAGTAAGCAAAGCTGCGCAAGATTTCTGGGTCGGTAATATTATGAAAATCGTCGAGAACTACAGATAATTCGTTACCGGCCATAGACCATGTTGTTAACTCGTTAACGAGAGAGGTTACGACGGCTTCGCTTGGTTGATGCTCAGAAATTAATTGATTGGCTTCTTCACCGAAATTATCAATTGCGGTCGCAATACTGCCGATTACATATTGCCAGAATCTCTGGGCATTATTGTCGTGTTCATCTATTGAGAGCCAACTAACACGGCGGTCTTGCTGGTGCAGCCACTGTAAAATCAGGGTTGTTTTGCCGTATCCAGCAGGAGCAGATACAAGTACTAATTTTCTTGCGGATCGAGAAATAAGACGGTCTAACAATCTAGGACGTGAGACACTCTTAGGATTAAATGCGGGAGCAAGGAATTTAGTTGTGAGTAGCATTTTGGCTATGTTTTAACTCTCAGAAAACGTGACAAATACTGCGAAACTATATCCTATGGCATTGTCTCAAAAAGTAAACTTAATCACCGTTCATGAGAGAGACTTAAAAGAACGCGTATTTCATTCCGATACCCAGCAATAACATTGCAAGAATTGGCTGCAAGATGTTGCCTGGTAAACGTTTGCTGTATTTAGACCCCCAGAATATCGCCGGGATTGATCCGCAAAGCAATGACGCGAGAAGTACGAAATCGATGTGGCCTAATTGCATGTGGCCAAGGCCGGCCATAAGTGTGAGCGGGACGGCATGAGCGATATCGGTACCAATAATGGTTACCGGGCTCATGCGTGGATACAAAATCATTAATATGGCCGCGCCAAATGCTCCGGCGCCCACAGAAGAAAGGGTGACGCACACGCCTAAAAATACGCCCATTGAAACCGTTAGTATGGTTTTATGCTTTTCAACCCATGCAGATTGTCCTGCGCTCAATGAGGTTGATTTAAGTATTCTGCCTTTGAGCAGAATTATGAACGCGGTGAACATCAACATAATACCCAGCGAGGTTAATAATATGTGTTGATATTTTTCGATGTCGCCAAAGACGTATTTAAGAACAAAGATCGTGATGATGGAGGCGGGTATGCTCCCGGCTCCAAGCGTAAAGACAACACGCCAATTAATGGTTTGTTGTTTCGCATGCGCAATAATGCCACCCGCTTTGGTGCCGGCGGCATAGAATAAATCAGTTCCAATCGCGATATGCGGTGGGTAATTGAAGAGAATGAGCAGGGGTGTCATGAGTGATCCGCCACCGACGCCCGTAAGGCCAACGAGGAATCCGACACCGGCTCCAGCCAGAACATATTGCAAAAAATCGGCTAAGGCCACAAATTCCATATTTTTTAGTCTATATTGTTAGCGGTCTGATAGAGCTTGAGTGAAAGAGTAATATATAGGATGTTTTTATTCTTCAAAATAATAATTACTTATAGCTTTATAATCGAATGTTTTATCAAGGGATGAAAAAATGAAGCTACAGCAGTTGAGATATATTTGGGAAGTTGCCCATCATGATCTAAATGTCTCGGCAACAGCGCAGAGTTTATTTACGTCACAACCAGGGATTAGTAAGCAGATTCGTTTGCTTGAGGATGAATTGGGCGTAGAGGTATTTTCAAGAAGCGGTAAGCACCTAACGCGAATAACGCCGGCCGGCGAGAAAATTTTGGCGGTTGCGGGTGATATTTTGTCGCATGTTGAAAATATAAAGAAGATTGCAAACGAATTTAACGACAACCGTACAGGTGAGTTGACCGTTGCGACGACTCATACTCAGGCTAGATACGTCTTGCCACCGATTATAAGCAGGTTTATGAAGCGTTATCCTGATGTTTCATTGCACATGCATCAAGGTACTCCAGCGCAGATTTCTGAAATGTGCTCTGACGGTGCGGTTGATTGTGCGATCGCAACGGAAGCACTTAGCCAACATTCTGATTTGATTATGATGCCATGCTATCGATGGAATCGCGTCGTTGTATTGCCTAAAGATCATCCTTTGCTCTCTGAGTCGACATTGACGCTTGAGAAACTAGCGCAGCATCCAATCGTTACCTATGTGCTTGGTTTTACTGGTAGAGAGAAGTTGGATCAGGCATTCGCAGCGGCTGGTTTAGAGCCGAATGTGGTGTTTACCGCTTCTGATGCGGATGTTATCAAAACCTACGTGCGGCTCGGTTTGGGCGTCGGTATCATTGCGTCAATGGCATTTGATCCTGTTAGAGACTCAGATTTGGTGGCGATTCCAGCCACGGATTTATTCCCAGATGCCGTAACAAGCATTGCGTTGCGCAAAGGGACTTTTATGCGTGGGTTTATGTATGAGTTTTTGGCGGAGTTTGCGCCGCATCTGACGCGCGATTTAGTTGACGAGGCATTCTACAGTCATGCTCATCGTGAGGATGTTGGTCAGGTGTTCGAGGGAATTGAAATCCCTCGATATTCAACTTAGCGTTCGAAAAGGGCGGTTTACTTAATGTGCAGGCCGCATTCCTTTTGAGTTTCTTCTTCCCACCACCAACGGCCTTCTCTTTCGTGTTGGTTGGGAAGTACAGGTCGTGTGCAAGGCTCACAGCCAATACTAATAAAGCCTTTTTGGTGAAGTTCATTAGTTGGCACTTCACTCATTCTTAAATAATCCCACACTTCTTTTGATGACCAATTCGCTAAAGGATTGAACTTAACTAGAATTCCTCCTTCTTTGGCATTGGCGTTATCTAGTTCAACTACGGCAACTTCTGATCGCGTGCCAGGGCTCTGATCTTTTCGTTGACCTGTGATCCATGCATCTAAGGTGGCAAGTTTTCTACGCAGTGGACGAACCTTTCGAATAGAACAACATTCTTTGTGCCCATCTTCGTAAAAACTAAACAGGCCTTTTTCTTTTACGAATGCTTCTAGTTCATCTTGATTCGGTGCCATGATTTCAATGTCGATGCCATAATGCTTTCGCACTTGATCGATGAAGCGATAGGTCTCTGGATGCAGGCGACCTGTATCAAGGCTGAACACCTTGAGGTCATCGGTCAATTTGTGAGACAGCTCAATGAGTGCAACATCCTCAGCTCCGCTGAAAGAGATCGCCGCGTTGCTGAAGTTTGAAAGCGCAAATTTTAAGATCGCGCGAGGCGACATTTCTGCGAGTTCAGCGTTAAGTTCAGCAATTGCTTCGGGAGTAACTGTTTTTGGTTTGCTGAAATCTATGCCCATGTTGGCTTGTCCTGCAGGAAAGTTATAAAGCGTTGGATTTTATCGATCATTTATCAATATGCAAGCGCAGGCCTTTTCGTTAGAATGGCGCGCAAATTTTTATGAAGAATAAGTCGGAGTATTAAACCGTGGAATTAGTTTGTCTTGATCTTGAAGGGGTATTGATCCCAGAAATTTGGATTGCCTTTGCTGAAAAAACAGGAATTGAAGAGTTAAAAGCAACGACGCGAGATATTCCTGACTACGATGTGCTTATGCAGCAGCGTCTTCGTATATTAGATGAGCATGGTTATGGTCTTAAGGAGATTCAAGAAGTCATCGATACGCTTGATCCTTTGCCTGGCGCGAAAGAGTTTGTTGAATGGCTAAATCAACGTTTTCAATTGATTATCCTATCCGACACGTTTTACGAGTTTGGTATGCCGTTTATGGCTAAGCTTGGTTTTCCAACGCTGTTCTGCCATAAGTTAGAGGTGAATGAAGAAGGTAAGATTACGGATTACCTATTGCGTCAGAAAGATCCTAAGCGTCAGTCCGTTCGCGCATTTCAGTTATTAAATTATCGTGTGATTGCTGCGGGTGACTCCTATAATGATACGACAATGCTCAAGCAGTCTGAGGCCGGTATTTTATTTAAGTCTCCTCAAAACGTAATTGATGAGTTTCCTCAATTCCCTGCTGTGCACACTTATGAAGATTTAAAGGCTGAGATTGTGAAAGCTAGCCTTACACAGTCTTCTTAATTTTAATTGGGAGTATTGAATGTCTGAGCCTTCAGGCGAACGAATTCAGAAAGTCCTTGCGCAAGCAGGTTTGGGGTCACGTCGTGAAATCGAACGATGGATTGCGCAGGGTAGAGTGAGCGTTAATGGTGAGACGGTGACTTTGGGTGCTCGTCTTATCCCTTCTGATGCCGTCAGAGTAGATGGTAAGCCAGTTAAGCTTAATGTTGAGACTGCATCTGATCAGCGGGTGATTGTTTATAGCAAGCCTGAGGGTGTTATATGCTCACGTTCTGATCCCGAGGGGCGTCCGACTGTTTTTCAGAATTTACCACGCTTGAGAAATCAGCGATGGATTTCCGTTGGTCGTCTTGATATCAACACGAGCGGCTTGCTTATCCTTACTACTGACGGTGAGCTTGCAAACAGGCTAATGCATCCGTCTTATGGTGTTGATCGTGAATACGCAGTACGGATTCATGGGCAGGTCGATGATGAGATGATCGCTCGTCTTAAAGAAGGTGTACTGCTTGAAGATGGTGTTGCGAGATTTACGGATATACAGTCAGCAGGCGGAGACTCAACAAATCAGTGGTTTCATGTCGCGCTGATGGAAGGTCGTAATCGCGAAGTTAGGCGCCTTTGGGAATCTCAGGGTGTTCAGGTTAGTCGTTTGAAGCGTGTTCGTTATGGCTGTATTTTCTTGCCTAGCCGATTGAAAGTTGGTGCTTGGGAAGAGTTAAACAACAAGGAAATTAACGACCTTCGTTCTCTTGTCAATCTGCCTTCTATTCGTGTTAAAGCGAAAGATCCAAAGGTGCGTCAAGATGATCAGCGTCGTCAACGACGAGCGTTTAATTCTAAACCACCTCGTCGTCGTTAAGCAAAGAAGCCTTTGCTAGGCTTCTTTTGCTGATTGCTTGTATAGATCTTGCTGGGTTGTGAGTTCGTTGATCTGAACGGTATTGCGTCCCATCTTCTTAGCGGTATATAGCGCTTTGTCTGCGCGCGTTACAAAACTCTTTAGTGTTTCTTTATGGTCGAAGCTCGTACAGCCGAAGCTAGCTGTGAGTTTGATTGTCTTGTTAGCAACACTAAAATTGTGAGCCTCTATGATCTGTCTGAGTCGTTCTGCTGTAAGGGCTGCGCTGTTCGCGGAGCTGTCATCGAGTAATAGTAAAAACTCTTCCCCGCCATATCGGAAACTAAGATCAGTTTTACGAAAGTTCTCTGTAATTAGTGTTGCGAATTGCTGAAGTATTTCGTCGCCTGCAGAGTGGCCATATGTGTCATTAATGAGTTTAAAGCGATCGATATCGATCATAATGGCAGACAGTTCTTGTTGCTTACGTATGGCTCTTTCAGCTTCTCTGTGCAAGCTACTATCTAGAGCACGTTTGTTACCTAGCCCAGTCAATTGGTCGGAAAGCGCTGCATTGATGGCTTCCTGATACATCAAAGCATTCTTTAACGGGAACACTACTGTGCTTGCCATGAACTCGATAATTGAAATTTCATCATCAGAATAACGTTTCTTTCTGCATACGCTTAGTTTTCCGAGGCGAGTATTCTCAATAATCAGATTGAATTGGCAGTTGTGTGCCCCCGGATTTTCACCCAGGCAGTATGTGTTTTCGTTAGGTGCTTGATATCTAAGCTGGCCAACGTCCATTAGATTGCTAAGTTCGTCGTAAAAGATATCGGCAATGCTCGCAATATCTAAGGTAGTTTGTAGGCGTCTGATTGCGCGCGTGACTACATCATTGGTATCGACGATTTGGCGACTTAGGTCTTTATATGTGGATGCGACTCTAGCACGATTAAAATCGATTGGTTCTGCTGCTTTTTCGTTGCCGTCCATAAAACTGCCTCTAAACTTCTGTTTTGGGTTTGATCAGAGCTGTTAAGCGAGGCGCGTGCCATAAAGAAATTTTATAATTATATCAGTAAGTTATCGTTATTGTGATAGTTTGAGTGTCAAAAAATCGGCGACATGCATCCGCTTTTTTATATTGCGAGTGTTAAAAAACTGGCGTATCGATTTGATAGCTTGCAAGACGCTGCGTAATTTCGGAACATGTGGCAACTAATAACGAATAATATTCTGGATACGCTTTTTTAATGCGCCTTAAGTCAATCAAGCTGGTCGGCTTCAAGTCTTTTGTTGATTCGACGGTTGTTCCTTTTCCTACAAACATGACCGCAATCGTTGGTCCAAACGGTTGTGGGAAATCTAACGTTATTGATGCTGTTCGCTGGGTAATGGGCGAGAGCTCGGCTAAGCACTTACGTGGCGAGTCGATGACAGATGTTATTTTTAATGGTTCTACACATCGTCAGCCGGTAGGAAAGGCCTCTATTGAGTTGCTATTTGACAATAGTGAAGGGCCGTTGGTTGGTGAGCATGCAGCATTTACTGAAATCTCTATCAAGCGTCAGGTCACGAGAGAGGGTGTATCTCAATACTACCTAAATGGCGCAAAGTGTCGTCGTCGAGATGTAACGGATATCTTTCTCGGTACAGGCATGGGGCCTAGAAGTTATGCCATTATTGAACAGGGAATGATCTCCCGCTTGATCGAGAGTAAGCCCGAAGAGTTGCGCGTTTATCTAGAAGAAGCTGCAGGTATCTCCAAGTACAAGGAAAGGCGGCGAGAAACCGAAAATCGAATGCGCCGGACCACTGAAAATTTGGATCGACTAACGGATATTCGAGAGGAGTTGTCTAAGCAACTCGAAACACTCAAGCGTCAAGCGAATGCTGCTGAACGATACAAAGGGTTCAAGGCAAATGAACGTGCGCTGAAGGCAAAAATATCTGCTTTGCAGTGGCTAGGTTTGGATGAGCAAAAACAGGAGTTGGAGATTAAGTCGGCTCGTTGTGAGTCGGCGGTCGAAAGCTTGGTGCTTGATAAGGCAACTGGGCAATCAAAAATTGAGGTGTTGCGTTCGAATATAGAAGAGTCTGCCGAAGCGATGCAATCGGTGCAGGCTCGTTACTATCAATCTGGCGCCGAGATCGCAAAGATCGAGCAAGAGTTGAAATTTGAGAGTCAGCGTCTGCAACGAGCTGAGTCTGAACGCATTCGTCTTACTGAGCAGATACGTCTTGCTGAAGATCGCTTGCGGCAAGGGTTGGAAGAAAGAGAGCTTGTTTCCGAAAGTATCGCTGAGATAGAGCCCGAAATTGAGATCGTGATTGAGCAGCAAGAGGCGGCTGAATTAAAGCTTGAAGAATCTGAGATGGCGTACGCCTCTTGGTTAGATCTTAATCAGCAAATGCAAGAAGCTTACACGGATACGCGACATAGTGTGGAGGATGCGAAGTCGAACTTGTCGCGTTTCCAGCGCGAAGCAGATCAAGCAAAGGAACGCGTTGCTTCACTTGATGATGACAAAAATCGCCTTTCAGAAGAATTGGATGTGTTGGGCTATCAAGGTGTGGGTGAAGAGTTAGCTGAGTTGACGTGCGTTTTGGAAGAATCTGAATCAAGCGTTCTCGCTAGGCAAGAAGATGTTGAAAGGCTTGAGGCCGTTGTCCAAGAAAGTCGTGAAGCGACTGCAGAACGAAAAAGTGAAATTGCCCAGAAGCAGGCAGAATTGGTTTCATTAGAAACGATTCAGCGCGATGTAGTATCTAAAGGTAATGTTGGCGCAGGTCTAACTGATCTGCATGCTAAGGCTAAAGGCGAGCTTGAAACCTTAATAGAATCAATTCAGGTCGAGCCAGTATGGGCGCCTGTCATTGAGGGTTTGCTTGGGGATCGGCTATACGCCTATTTATCTAACGATGAAAAAATGGCCGGCTATCTCTTAGATCGCTCTGATATTACTTTCGCTTTATTTTCGAATGAGCAGGCAAGCTATCAAGTTAACGATGGCTCTTTGGCAGAAAAAGTCGAAGGGTGTTCTGCGTTGATTCCGTTTTTGAATCGTTATATTTGTGCTGCGAATTCTAGCGAAGCCTTTTCTACTCGTTCTCAGCTAGAACTTGGTCAAGAATTCGTGACCACTGAAGGTGTATTGATAGGTCGGGATAGTGTTCAATATCTTGCCTTGAGTGCAATTGATGATGGTGTTGTCGTTCGTCAAAAACGAATAGATAGCTTGGTTGATGAGCTGAGTATTGCAGATGATGACGTGGCTAGATTGGAGGCGGGGCTTCAGGCTAATCTGAATGATTTGGCTGCGGCTAAAACTTCGTTAGTCGATGCTCGGGCAATAGAGCAGAGTGCTCTTAAGCGTCACGCGCAATTAGTTGCTGATGAGCGGGGGGCGAAAATCAAGCGTGAGCAACTTCAGCTGCGTATAGCTCGGATAGATGATGATTTGAATTCTGAAAGAGAGCGTTTTGCCCAAAGTTCTGAGCAAATTGAAGCGTGTGAGCAAGAGTTGTCAATATTATCTGAGGTTTTGGAGAGCGCATCTGAAAAAAGAGAGCTTGGAGAAGGTGACAAAGAGCGTTTGAAAAATGCGATATCTGAGTCGCGAGCGCAGGTTCAGGATTTAGCTTCAGTGTTAATGAGGTTGCGGTCTGATCAGCAAGGTTTTCGAAATCGCTTAGAGTTGCTAAATCAAACTCTTGATGGGCAAGTAGTTGAGATTGAGAGGTTTAACGAGGCGGTCTTAAATATTGATTTCGAGCCTGGCGATGAAGATTTGATTGAGGGTTTAGAGTCCCGCTTGCAGGATGAATTAGTCGCTCATGAGCGTGATCAGAAGCGGCTTGGGCAGGTGCGAACAGAGCACGAGGCGTTCCAAGGTCAATTGCGTGATTTGGAACAGGCAAGGGAGCGCTCTGAGACAGACTTGCTGCATGTTCGAGAAAAGCTAGAGCGGGTGCGTTTGAGGATTCAAGCATTTGCTTTAGAGCAAGATCAATGTTTCCAAAATGTGCTGGAGCAGGGTTTTGTGTTTGAAGAGCTTGTTTCAGTGCTAGCTGATGAGGATGTTCAGCAAGATGCGTTGGTGAAAGATTTGGAGTCAATTGGACAAAAGATCGCTCGTTTGGGAGCGATTAACTTGGCTGCTGTCGAGGAGTATGAGACGCAGCTAGAGCGAAAGACGTATCTTGATGAGCAGAATGATGAGTTAATTGATGCCTTAGATGTGTTGACGCAAGCTATTCGAAAAATCGATAAAGAAACAAGGCATAGGTTTAAGCAAACTTATGATCGCGTCAATGCAGGTTTGCAGAATTTGTTTCCAAAGATATTTGGGGGTGGCAGCGCAAAACTTGAGCTGGCCGATTCGGATTTGCTTGAGACAGGGGTGAGTATTCTTGCTAGGCCTCCAGGAAAAAATAATTCAACGATACATCTCCTTTCTGGCGGTGAGAAAGCTTTGACAGCCCTTGCATTGATTTTTTCTATTTTCAAACTTAATCCAGCGCCATTCTGTATGTTGGATGAAGTAGATGCGCCTTTAGATGATGCGAATGTTGGGCGTTTTGCTCGACTTGTCAAAGAAATGTCCGATACCGTTCAGTTCATATATATATCGCATAATAAGGTTTCTATGGAGATGGCTGACCAGCTTATGGGGGTTACTATGCACGAGCCTGGAGTCTCTCGATTGGTGTCCGTGGATATTGATGCGGCTGCTCAGTTAGTCGACGCTTAAAAGGCTATCCAACAGTTAATTTAGGTTTAATCTTGAGCGTTGGTCTCCTTGTTGTTTTCTAGCTACTATATGCCTTGATAAAAAGGCTATCCTAGCCTTTATGTTCTCAGATTATCTATACGTGGAATGAGTTCTTAATGAGCCTTAGAGAGTGGTTAATTGTAGTTGGTGTCGTCATTATCTTAGGGATTTTGATCGATGGTCTTCGTAGAATGCGTCTCGCAAAACAAGACTCTCTTAAAATGTCCCGAGATTTAGGTGGGCAAATAGATTCTTCCCCCCTTGATGATGATTTTAATCCTGAGCTTCCTGGAGGCGGTGTTCGAGTTGTATCTGCAGGAGCGGATTCTGTTGATAGTGAACTTGATGAACAGAATTTACTGTCTATTTCGGCGCAAGACGATTCAGATTTATTTGAGCCTAAAGTTTCAATTGAATCGGATGAGTCTGAGATTGAGAAACCTTCTTCTAGCAAGCCTAAGCAAGCGAAAGCTAAGATTGATGCAACAACAAAGCCCAAAGAGGAAACTGTAGAATCAGACTCAGCAATCGATCATGAAGTCATCGTGATTAATGTTGATGCGCAACCAGGTCAAAATTTTGCGGGCGCAGATGTAAATAAACTTCTTGTAGCTTGTGGTATGAAACATGGCGAGATGTCTATTTTTCATCGACATGAAGAGGACTTGTTAAGTCCTATTCAATTTAGCGTCGCGAATGCTGTTGAGCCTGGATATTTTGATCCAGACAAGCTCGAGACCTTATCCACTCCGGGAGTAAGCTTCTTTATGAGTATTCCCGGACCAAAGAATTACTTGCAAGCTTTTGACTTTATGTATGAAACGGCGAAGTGCTTTGCAGATAATTTGCAAGGTGAGTTGAAGGACGAGCATCGCAGCGTATTGACTTCGCAGACTGTTGAACATTATAAGCAGAGAATTAGAGAGTTTGAGCGCAAGCAGTTGTGCAAAATGCGTCCTTAAGGTTGTTTCGTGTCATTCGATAAAATTCGAGATGAGATTGCAGAGTTATCTGAATCTCTAAATACCTATAATCGTCTTTATTATTTAGAAAGCGCTCCGACTATTAGCGATCAGGAATATGATCAGCTATTTCAACGACTCAGATCGCTCGAAGAAGAATATCCGGATCTAAAAAGATCAGATTCCCCTACTCAACGTGTGGGAAGTGCACCTTCTGGTGAGTTCTCGCAAATTGCTCATCGTATTCCAATGCTTTCACTCGATAATGCTTTTTCTAACGAGGATTTGCTGGATTTTTATAGTCGCATTGGTCAAAAAGTAGATGGTGAAGTTTCTTTGTTTGCCGAACCGAAGCTGGATGGTATTGCGGTTAGTCTGATGTATATCGACGGGGTTTTGGCTTATGGCGCCACGCGTGGTGATGGTCAAACAGGTGAAGATATTACTGCAAACGTTAAAACAATCTCGTCTATTCCTTTGCGTCTTTCAGGTGATGATCTTCCTAGTGAGTTGGAAGTGCGCGGTGAGATTTTTATGCCGCGTAGTGTATTTGATGAGCTCAATCTTGAGGCTCAGAAGCGTGAAGAAAAAGTATTCGTAAATCCACGCAATGCTGCATCGGGAAGTTTAAGGCAATTGGACTCGCGCATTACGGCTAAGCGAAAACTGATGATGAATGCTTACTCAGTGGGATATAGCTCAGAGCCAGATCGATATCGTCTTCATAGTGAATCTCTTTCTGATTTGCGGCGTTTAGGTTTTGTCATCAATCCATTGGTCGAATGTTTAGATTCGACAGAAGCTATCGGTAGTTATGTTCAGAAACTTACAGCCTTAAGATCTGAGCTTGATTACGAAATCGATGGCATTGTTTTTAAGGCGGATAAGCTGGCAGATCAGCAAACTCTTGGGTTTGTAGCCAGAGCTCCACGTTGGGCTATTGCATATAAATTTCCAGCTGAACAGGCAGAAACAACCTTAGAGGATGTGGAGTTCCAGGTTGGTCGAACTGGAGCAATTACACCTGTTGCGCGTTTGAGCCCCGTTTTTGTGGGTGGTGTGACGGTAAGTAATGCGACACTTCATAATATGGATGAAGTTGCACGTTTGGGGATCAAGATTGGCGATCGTGTTGCGATTCAGCGAGCGGGAGATGTGATTCCTAAAGTTGCCGCTCGAATAGGTGCGGGAGCCTTCGAAAGAAATATCGAGCTGCCTAGTCATTGCCCTGTTTGTTCGTCAGAGATTGAGCAAGAAGGCAGTATCGCCAGATGTTCTGGCGCGATGCTTTGTCCCGCGCAGCTCAAAGAATCAATTAAGCACTTTGTATCGCGAAAGGCATTTGATATTGATGGCTTGGGCGATAAATTGGTTGAACAGCTTGTCGATAAAGAATTTGTGCGATCGCCCATTGATATTTTTGATTTAAATACTCCTAACCTCGTGCTGTTGGAGCGTATGGGACAAAAAAGCGCTGAGAACTTAATTGTAGCGATTGAGTCCTCAAAGCAGATCGAATTATCCCGATTTATCTATGCGCTCGGAATAAGGGAAGTGGGAGAAACGACCGCGTCAACCATTGCGTGTGAGTTGGATGACGTTATGGGGCTCTTCTCGCTGACGCCAGATGTATTGGAATCTTTAGATGACATCGGTCCAATAGTTGCTCGCCATGTTATGGTTTTTACCTCAAATCAAGACAATCGTTCTCTTGTTCGGCGACTGCTCGAAAAAGGTGTTGAGTGTCAGATACCTAAGCAAGTACGGAAGTCTTCAGAGAATGTATTTGCTGGGAAGACGGTTGTGCTGACAGGAACTTTGCCAAACTATAGCCGTGATGAGTTAAAGGCTCTTCTCATTGAGGTTGGAGCAAAAGTGAGTGGTTCAGTTTCAAGCAAAACCGATTATTTAGTCGCGGGTGAGAAAGCGGGTTCTAAGCTAAAGAAAGCGACTGAACTCAATGTGCCAGTGCTGGATGAAGCTGCTGCCCTAGCGTTACTCAATCAAAACTGATCTTTATTGTGATGTAAGGGGCGTTTCTTATTGCCTCTTCTGTCAAACCTTTCTTTGTTTTTATAGTATTTGCATCGTTTAAGTTTTTCATAATAAGCCTTTCTGGCCATGAGTGCGTGTATTTTGAAACATTTAGTTCAAAAACTGTGTGTCGTTATTTCTATTCTTGTTCTAGCTGCGTGCGAAACAAATTTGAGTACGCCTGATTTACGAATTGTAAATGAAGAAGCTCTGCCCACAGAGATGACTTGGTATTCACCTATTGATATTCCGATTGAAATTGCGGGTGGTGAAGGCGGTTTTAACGTTCGTTATATTCAAAACCCCGAACCAGGTATGAGTGAAGAACTTACCGAAGATGCAGAGGGAAATAATACGATTAGCCTCAGTGTTGTGAAGCAAGAGGGAACACAAAAGAATACTTTTCGATTGCAGGGAGTGCCGATTCCACCTGCAGGATCTAACTTACAGGATTTTGAGAGCTCATTTTGGATTGAAGTTACTGATGGATCATCAACTGTTATATATAGGTCAGACTTTGCAGTAAATATCATATCTTTGAATGACGTATCGCCGATAGTTAGTGTTGAAGAAGGCGAGGCTAATTTAAGAAAAATAACAGGACAAGAACTGTCACAATTTACACCTTGCCGAGCGATCAATGATATTGAAAGTAGGTCCAGAGACTTAGGCTATGGTGAAGCTTTTCCTTACGCATTTTTGTTGAAAATTACACAGCCAGTTTCGGTGCCGGTTACGTTCGATTATGTTGTAGAAGAAGATCGATTTGCCGAAAACGTTGCTAGTTCATTTGTTGATTTTGTGCCGCAAACGGGTTCAATTGTTATTGAGCCTGGAGCGACGGGTTGTGCGGCTCCCATTTATATTGTCGATGACTCGATAATTGAAGAAAGAGAGAATTTCAAGGTAACTGTCACGGATCCTGGGAACCTGGCCTTCAGCTTTGCTGATCAGGTAGTTTTTATTCAAATTGATGATGATGAGCCGACTATCGAAGCCGAAGAGTTGTTTTTCACAGTCGCTCCCGGTGATAGTGTCTCGATACCAGTCGAATTAAATCGGCCTGCTGAAAGTGATGTTCGTATTTCGTTTAAAGTGAACCCTTCTGAAACTAATTTATCGAGCTTTGATTATTCACTAAACCCTATTAATCAAGTTCTAGTTGTGAACGAAGGTGATCGTTTTGGAGTTCTAAGTGTTTCGATTTCTGACACCCTGTCTTCTAGTGTTGTGTCAGATCCAAAGCTAGTAATAGAGGTGGCAACCGATGGGGGTGATGAGGCTGAGATTAGCGCGGAAATCACTGTCAATGCATACGTAAATGAAGACGTTTTGATTAATGACCCTACGATTGAATACCAAGCTATCGCAACGTCTGGCGCCGACGTGTTCTCGCTAGCCAATAGCCTGAGCAATGCATTTCAACGAGCTCGATTATATCGATATGATGCTCAAGGAAATCAGGCCTTGCTAGATGGTACTAACTTCTATGAGTTCTCTTCAGGCGGAGGCGACGTGTCGGCAATCGACGTGGCTTTTATTTCTGCTGGAGCAGGTTATTCAGATATCGCTCTATTACTCAGAACCGATCAGAGATTGACTCTTGGTGCTTCATCTTGGGGGGGGCAAGACTTTGCTGTTGTAAAACTTAGAGTTAATGATAGCGGTGCGGTGACTGTATTAGCTCAAAGTCAGCATGGTTCTGAAGTTGATGATGAAGTTGTTGAGTTAGTTATTACTGATAATGGTGAAATTGCTGTTTCTGGAAGTACCGAGGGTCTTTCTTTGGATGGTCAGTCTACTATTCCTCCTGAAGATGGCCGAGAAGGTTTTGTTTATTTATTTGACGGATCATTGTCCCTTTTATATAGCCGTTTTGTTGGCGATAGATCAGATAATAATATGGTAGGGCTGTCCGTTGATGATTCGAATGTTCACGCTTTCGTGACGGATGGTGCGGGTATATTTTCACGCTCTTTAGATGATGATGGATTTTTAGATGTAGATGTTGCAAGTGCGTCACTTAGGCAGCCAGCAGCATTTATGCAAGGTGGTGTTGCCAATTATGGTGACGATAATTTTGGTGTCTTGGTTAGTTCGACTTTCAGTAAAGATGGAGATGCTACACCTTCCTTAACAGATGATGTTTTTTTGTACAATTTGCGATTAAATGAAGAAAGTTCGATATCTAATCTGTTCACTATTGCCACGGATTCCAATGACGTTGGACGAGCTATTGCATTTCTTGATAAGGAAGATTTTGAGAGGGTTGGTGTTGTTGGCGAGACTCTCGGAGAGTTTGAGGCGGGCTCTATCATAGGAGGGCAAGATTTATTTTTTGCATCGGTTGATGTTGTGGCTACTCCGAGTTTGTTAAAAGTTCAGCAGTTTGGCACCGCCGGAACGGATTATATTGTAGATTTAGACGTTGTAGGCGAAGACAAATTTTTAGTTCTTTGGAAGGAGGATCACTCGTCAGGTGACGGTACCTTCCGCTACAGAATCACGCCATTTTCTCCAGATGGTGAAAACCTACTTCCTATTAATTAGTTGAATAAAAATGACCTTTCTTGAGGCTTTTTATTAAGAATCGCGCTGGTGATAGTTGTTTTGCTTGTTCGTGTGGAAGTCCGATACTTGAACTAGAAATTGTATCCACAAGAAGTCTTGCACTTAAGGGTGAGTAGGTGAGTCCCTTCGAGCCGTAAGCTAGGTTTAAGTATGTGTGATCGTAGTATCTGCCTTGTATTGTTTCTTGTTTGGCGTTTTTTGTAAGAAAACTATATTGCTTGTTCATTGCACTCGTTCGAGGTAGTTTCCCAACGATCGGAGTGTAGTCGTTTGACGTTGTCCGAATACCTGCATGTCGGCCTGAAACCTGTTCATTCAACGTCGCTTGATCGCTCCATCCTTTGAGCCAAGTCACGAGTTTTTCGATATTAGCGTGATCATCTTCCCTTGATTCAAATGGTTCTGAATTATTCAAGTCGTAACTGGCACCAATATGCAGTTCGCCGTGTAATGTAGGGCAGAGATAACCCTCGCCACATAGAACTGTTTTGGGTGTCGCGAATGACTTGGATGACAACTGAGTTGTTTGCCCTCTTAGGGGTTTTATTGGTAGTGGGTAGTTTATGTCTAGATCTTGGTAGGAAACTGCATTACATATTATCGTTGCATCTGCATTCATCGAGTTCAGTAACGCATCGCTCTCCCAATCCTGATGTGTATATTCACGCTTATTGATTAGCTCAATGTTGTCATGTTCTAGTACATGTTTAGAAAATGCCTCTGTGTCTAACCAACCTGCTTGTGGAAATACTAGCCCGCTGTCTTGAATATCTAGTCCGCTCAGGCCTTTGAGTTTATTTGCATCGGCCTGATACATGAATGTCTCAGGCAGTTCAAAGCGATCTACAACATTTTGCTGTTTAGCTCGTTCTTTTTCATTCCATGCTAGGTGAACAACGCCGCAAGTATGCCAAAATCTGTTTCCGCTTGAGAGTTGCTCTCTCGAGAAAAAGGTTTGAGCGTAGAGCTGTGCTTGAATCAGTAGTCGTGCTTCTGGTGTATATTGCTGAGGGAATTTTCCATACATGATCAACTGTTTTTGACCGCTAGCGCCTTGCAATGGGCCCTCTTGCTTCTCAATGATGGTGGCTTTAAAGCCTTTGCGGGCTAGAGTAATAGCGGTGGTGAGTCCTGCTATCCCAGCGCCTATGACGAGTACGTGGCCATGCTTGATGTTTGGGGATGAATTTTCGCTGATATGCCATGCTTGATCAGGCAAGGCCTGAGTTTTCGTGGTGCTTTCTAAGTGACGCGAAGCAGTAATCATTTCACGTTTTTGTTTGAAACCAGATATTTTGGAAACGATGAATCCCGCATCTATAAGGTTTCTTCGAACAAACCCTGCCGCGGTAAATGTAGAAACTGTCGTTTGGTGATTGCTATAAAGCGCCATATGATCGAACAATTTGCTGTTCCACATTTCTTCATTTTTAGATGGGGCAAATCCATCAAGAAACCAAACGTCGCTGAAAAACTGATATTTATCGAGTGCATTATTGAGTTCTTCGAAAAATAACTTTAGGCTGACTCTTCCAGATTCAAACTCTAAATAGTGGAATCCAGTAATAGGGCTTGGATATTGATTTAGTAGCTCTTTATATTCAAAGCCTAATTCAGGCCAGATTTTAGACGCTAACTTCAAGTCACTAATGCTAAGTGGAAACCCTTCTATGCTAGAAAATTCAAGGCGTTTTTTGGGTTCAGGAAGTGATCTCCATAGCGCATAGCAGGCTATAAAGTTAAGTCCGCTGCCGAACCCCGTTTCACAAACTCTAAGTGTATCTTGATCGTTCGTTGCGTTTCGCAGGCGTTCTTTGAGGCGGTTGGCCTCTATAAAGACATACTCAGTTTCTGCTAGCCCATCGTTAGCGTTGAAGTAAATATCATCGAAGTCCTTGTGATAAGGGATGCCATCTTTCCATTCAATGTTAGCGGTTGGGCGTTGCATAGTTAGATGTTTGTGCTTATTTGTTGATGCGTATTTCTTCAATGATGATGTCGGTGACAGGCACGTCTCCGTATGGTCCACGTCTACCAGTTTTCGTTGCGCTAATTTGATCAGCTACTTCCATTCCACGAACAATCTCGCCGAACACGGCATAACCAGCTTGTGAGCTTGATTTATTGAGGAAATGATTGTCTACCACGTTGATAAAGAACTGAGCCGTTGCTGAATTTGGGTCGTTGGTTCGTGCCATTGATAGGGTGCCACGCTTGTTTGGTGTGGTGGGTTTTGCTTCGTTTTGGATCGGAGCATTTGTTGGTTTCTTAACCATTCCCTTCTCAAAACCGCCACCTTGAACCATAAAGCCCGGTATTACGCGGTGAAAAATCGTATCGTTATAAAATCCGCTGTTCACATACGCTATAAAGTTTTTGGTCGTAATAGGAGCTTGTTGATCATAAAGCTTAACTGCCATTTCGCCGAGGCTTGTCTTTATGATCGCTGTTGTCGCTGCGCTGAGGGTGGTGCTTAACAACAAAGCTGTTGCGAAAATAACGAGGGACTTTAAGTTCATACGGGGCTCGCATTGTTTTTGTTAAAGAAGCGTAAATTGTAGCTTTCGTCTTATTTAAATAAAAGTGAGTTCTAGTTCACCAAATTTCATATCGTTACGTAGGGGTTACATCCCCTTACCAATACGAGTGGCTAGTTTTTAATCGATGAACCATGCTTTGAGTGTGATCCAAATTTGCGTTTTTTACATTTTAGAGGTGGTGGGCAATGGGCAAGTCTGTGCAGCAATCAAGACTGGGTCGTGTTCTTGTCAATAAGGGCATTATTACAGAGTCTCAGCTTAATTTCGCGCTTACAGAGCAAGGTAGAAGTGGTAAGCGATTAGGCGAGATTCTTTTAGATAACGGTTACATTAGCAATAATCAGTTAGAGAGTGCTTTGAAGCGCCAAGATCTATTGCGCCGTGTTGCTGCGTTTACAACAATCGCGTGGGCGCCGTTTCATGCGGTTGCGGGCTTTTCAGTTCCTGCCATGGTAAAACCTGCAGTTCCATCAGTTAAAACATCTTCAGAAATACAATTTGCTAATTTGCCTGCTGGGTTCGTTGCATTAAGCGAAGCAGAGTTAGAAAGTGCAGAAGCGCAAGGACCTTTTGTGTTAGGTAGCGCACTTTTGCCACAGTTCGGTTACGAGATGCCTAGCACTGGGGCAGAAAACAAACTAGAAGAGGATGACGAGGATACCACTGAGGAGCAAGTGGCTTTTCAAGCCATGGACGCGGTTACAACCGTTATGGGATTTGGTCCGTTGTCTAACTTTATTGAAGCTGATGTGACTATAGATGGCTTTCGTCGTTTCGATGATATGCCTGCCATGACAATCCTTGATGATGGTGGCGTAAGATTCTATACAGGTTTCGAAGCTGATCGAATTAGTATTGAAAATGTTCGTGTAAAAGGGAGTTCGAGCCCTGACACTATCGGAAGTTTTTATATTTCAGACGTGAGTTTCGATCGAGGCTCAAGCTTAACAATTCGTGGTGAAGAGGCTCGCTGGTAATCTAAATTTGCTCACTAGAGTTTCTTCTATGGGAGGAATACTCGGAATAAGCCGCCGCCCAGTTCACCTCCGTTTTCAAGGGAAATTCTTCCTCGCTTGCTCCCTTGTTGGTGAAGTGATGCGACTTGTGATGCGAAATAGAGCCCAAGCGATGTGCTGCCAGATTTGAAGTTAATGTTATTAAGCACTTCATCAGGTTCTATCTCAAGGATGCTTTTGGGATAACCTTGCCCATCATCATTAATACTGATTTCTAAATATTCGTCAGCGTCGATCGTGATGGATTTCGCCGTAATTTTTATCTTTGCCTTTGTGTAGCGGCTGGCATTATTCAGAGCGTTGTTAATGATTCCACTAACGAGCTCTCTATCAAAAAACCAAGCCAAATGATTCGGGCATTCTATTTCTAAGCTAATACCCTTGTTGGCAAGAATTTCTTGATATTGCGCTCGTTGCTCTGAGCATATGTCATCAAGATAAAATTCGTCTAAGTGTGCCGCGAGTTTCTTTTCTTTTATTCGATAGATACCTAGTAAGTGAATTAAGTCGTTATTGACTCTTTCTGCTTCATATCTGATCGTGCTAACCCCAAGGCCTTTCTGCTGGTCTTCAGGGAGTTGCTCGCAAAGTGTTTCTACACTGTGAATTAACATGCCTAAAGAGTTTTTCATGTCGTGAACGGATGACGCTAAGATCAATGAAAAGTCAGCAGTTGCCTTAGGGTTTTTGCTCATATCTGGTTTTCTCTTAGGATGTTTTGAATATTTGTTTTTATATGTTGTAAACGACGAAATTGCTTGTGTTGTTTAGGAATGTGCTGAATTCGTTCTATACATTCCTGCGCTAAATTCAAAGTGTTTGGCGATGATTCATCTTTATATAACTTAAGTGCAACTTGTGCCAAGTTAAGATTAAGTGCGGCGTGCTTTGGAGTGAGAGCTAGGGCTGATGTAAACGACTCAACAGCAGACTGAAGTTGCCCACTTTCAAATAGCTGAATGCCGGTTTTATTGAGACTCTTGGCTTTTATTCTAAGTTCAAAAGGTTCGGGTTCATCTAGTAAGGCTTCTATCTTGCCTAGGGCTTGAGGGTCTGATTCGAATTTTTGAGATAGCTTTATTAGTAAGTTCTCGGCTTCGTCTTGCCGACCTGTGGTATAAAGGCTGCGGCTTAATTCCAAGCCTAGGTCAACGCTAAGATCTTCGACATCAATTAAAGATTGTACTTCATCTATTAGCATTTGCGCTTGCTCGTGCTTGTCTCGGCCAACTAGTACTCTAGCTTTTACTAAATTAGCGCAATGACACGCTTCCTCTTCATAAGAAAATTTGTCAAGAATAGTCTCAAGCTGAATGTTAGCCTCGTTCGCGAGAGTGTTGCCCTGATTAGTCGTATCTCCGATTGATAGGTCACTTAAACAACGCCCGAAATCTAAGTAGAGGGTAGGTGTTTCGTGAACGGTATTCTCTCCAAACGTGATCGCTTTTCTGAATGCTTCGCTTGCAGAACGCAGATCATTATTTTCAACGCATAAACTCGCCAATTTAGACTGCCTTTTGACCATCCTAGGAGAAATAGTAACGGCTTCTTGGAGAGCTTCTTGGGCTTCTTGTCTTTGTCCTAAGTGCAAGCACGCGTCACTAACTCCTTCGTAGGCTTCTACCATCATTGGTGATTTTTCAATGACTTGCGAGAATACTTGCTTGGCTTGATCGTATTGCGTGGTATCTAGAAGTGTATGGGCTAGACCTAGTTGAGCCCAGTCTATGTGGCGCTGGCTGAGAACCTCTTTATATATTCCTTGAGCGCTCGATGTGTCTCCTAGTTTTCTATAGAGGCTTGCCATAGTTTGTAGGCACCAAGAGCGGTATCGTGTGCCATTTTCGATTTCTTGCTTACAAAGACTAATCGCCTTGGCGTAATTGTCGATATCAATCTCTCGATTGATTGGTTTTAAAATGGCTTGCTGGGTCATCAGTTGCAATAGCCGCTCTTCAAGCATATTACGAGTGACAGGCTTTGCTATATAAGCATCTGGTTGGAACTCTCGTGTTCCAAGTACTGTCTCTTTTGATGTATCTGCGGTGACCATAACGAAAAGGCTCGTATGTTTTATCCGCTTCTTCATGCGAAGTTCTTCTAAGATCTGTTGTCCATTTTTGCCGGCCCCAAGGTTAAAGTCACACAAGATGACGTCATAGCTGTCATATTTAGCTTGGTTCAGGGCTTGCTCGGCGTTAGCAACAGTATCGACAAATGCTGCACCAAAGCTTGTCAGCATGAGGCGAAGAGAGGTACGGAAATTTTCGAAGTCATCTACAATCAAAAACTTGCTGTTTTGGCAAAGTTTTCTTAATTGGTGTTCATTCACGTGTTTCTTTACCTAGATCTATTGCTTTGTTCTAAAAGAACAATGATCTCGTCAATGAGTTCATTAACTTGATGGATTTGTTGCTGCGTTCCTTTGTAATTTTGATCAATTTTTTGAGTAGTCAGCCAAGCAAATGTAGATGCAAATAGCGCTAGGGCAAGAAAACCTGTAAACAAAGGTTGTGGTAGCGCTATTTTGGATCGTTTGTTCGTTTCTTCTGCTTGTATTGAAGCCCAGCGCGATATTTCTGTCTTCATTTGACGATTTTCTTCGAGTAGCTCTTCGTAACTTGCTTCTAGCGTTGAGATTCTTGCGTAGAGTTTCGCGTTACTTGACTCGTTTTCAATAGTTTCGTTTACCTTACTATGCACTTCGTTAAATACGAGAGGGACGTCGTCATTCTTAGGAGTGCATATCCGATCAAGCATTAAATAGAGCTTATCTCTATCGATTTGTTTTGATATGACGCCCGCAGCTCCAAGCTTATGAGCCTCTTCGTAGTAATTGTGCGTATGCTGGGATGTATACATGATGACAGGGATATGCTTGGTTTTATCGTCATTTTTGATGCGCTCTAGTGTTTGAAAGCCATCAAGGCCTGGCATCATATGATCGAGAAAAATATAGTCTGGATGAAACCACGATAATTGGGATAGTGCATCTTCACCCGAGCAGGCTTGTTCGCAATGAACGCCTTTCTTTTTGAGTATTTTTGTGAGTAAGGTTCTTGAGGTTGACGAGTCGTCTACGACTAGTGCGCTTTGGCTTGTCACAATGGGTTCCAGATGTGATTTTTCTTTATAAATAATAAGTTTAGCAAGCTCTGGGCGTTTGGCTAAAAATAATACTTTTATTGGCTCGGTTAATTAATTGCCAAGCGGTCAGATTATCTGGATAATACGCGGCCTATTTTATGTGCGCACATATACAAAGAGGTGTGAAGCGTGAGCAACGAAAACATTCAAAACCATTTTAACGATTGGACTCAACGAGAAGCTGCTGCAGAAGCAATGATTCCTTTGATTGGCCGTCTATATCGTGAGAACAATGTAGTGACGTCGATTTATGGTCGCGCAATCATCAGTCAGTCTGTGATTGGATTGCTTAAGTCACATCGTTTTGTGCGTCAAATTGAGAATACAGAACTTTCTGCGCTAGATACGCTAGAAGTTCTAAAAGTGCTTGATGGTTTGAATCTTGGTCCAGCACGCGTTGATATCGGTAAATTAGCTGTTTCGTTCAAGGCGCAGAGCGATGCTTCTTTGGAAGAGTTTTTGAAAGCAGAGCTTGCAGACGTTATTGGTAAAGGCGGTGAGCAGGCGAATGCTGAGTCTAAAGACGTTGTTTTATACGGTTTTGGTCGAATTGGTCGTCTTCTAGCGCGTATTTTGATCGAGAAAGCGGGCGGCGGTAATAACTTGCGATTGCGTGCGATCGTTGTTCGTAAAGGTAAGGCTGATAATGACTTAGAAAAGCGTGCAAGTTTGTTGCGTCGTGATTCTGTTCATGGTCCATTCGAAGGTACGATTTCAGTGGATAATGAAAACAATCAAATCATTGCAAATGGTAACTGCATTCAAGTTATCTATTCAAATGGTCCTGATCAAGTTGATTACACTGAGTACGGCATTAACGATGCACTAGTGATTGATAATACTGGTATCTGGCGTGATGAAGCAGGTCTTGGCCTGCACTTGAAATCAAAAGGTGCAGCTAAGGTGTTATTGACTGCTCCTGGTAAGGGCGACATTAAGAACGTTGTTTACGGCATCAATAACGATGTGATCGAGTCGAGCGATACGATTCTTTCTGCTGCTTCATGTACAACAAATGCGATTACGCCTGTATTGAAAGTTATCAACGATGAGTATGGCGTGGTAAATGGTCACGTTGAAACTGTGCATGCGTTTACAAACGATCAGAATTTGATTGATAACTACCATAAAGGTAGCCGTCGTGGTCGCAGTGCTCCTCTGAATATGGTTATCACTGAAACGGGAGCAGCAAAGGCGGTTGCGAAGGCGCTTCCAGAAATGGCTGGTAAGTTGACTGGTAATGCTATCCGGGTTCCTACGCCTAATGTTTCTATGGCTATTCTTAGTTTGAATGTTTCGCGCGAAGTGACTATTGAAGAAGTAAATGACTTCTTGCGTCACACAAGCTTGCATTCAGAGTTTTCAAAGCAAATTGATTTCACGAACTCGAACGAAGCAGTTTCAAGTGACTTTGTTGGTAATCGTCGCGCGGGTATTGTTGATGCGCAAGCGACTATTGTCAGTGGTTCGCGCATTAATTTGTACGTTTGGTACGATAACGAGTTCGGTTACAGTGCTCAGGTGATTCGAATTGCGAATCAAATGTCTGGTGTGGAGTATCCTACATTCCCTATACATCCATAAATAGCCGCTCAAGATATAAAAAAACCGCTCAATGAGCGGTTTTTTTATGCCTAATTTAAAGGGGTTAACTGACAATTGGTGATTATAGTCAGGAACTTACGAACTATAGCTAAGCTTTATTTTACTTATGTGGTAGCAAAATAGTGGGCGCGTCTTTATAATTGGCGCGATTTTTTGGTTCATCTATGCGTAATTGTGCCTGGTCATTTGTGGTTAGGGATCTTATTTCGCTGTAAGTCTCTGTTATTCAAAGATTTAGATGGAAAATTCATTTTTTGTTTATGTTTAGGCGGGATTAATGGTCAAGATTAAAAAAGGCCTCGATCTTCCAATAACTGGCGCTCCAGAACAAAAGATAACTGACGCAAAATCGGTCAGTCGTGTAGCTCTTGTTGGGTTCGACTATGTCGGAATGAAACCAACAATGGCTGTGCAGGTTGGCGATGTCGTTAAGAAAGGTCAGTTACTTTTTGAGGATAAAAAGACCAGCGGTGTTCGTTACACTGCGCCAGCCAGCGGTAAGGTTGTAGAAATTAATCGCGGTGAACGACGAGTCTTTCAATCTATCGTTATTGAGGTAGAGGGAAATGATGCAGAGTCATTCGATAAGTATGATACTGCGGCGTTTGAGTCGTTGACGCGCGATCAGGTACGCGACAATTTAGTTGCTTCAGGTATGTGGACAGCTCTACGTACACGCCCTTTTAGTAAGGTGCCTGAGTTAGGTAGCGTTCCAAATTCGATTTTTGTAACTGCAATGGATACAAATCCTCTTGCAGCAGACCCTTCAGTTGTTATCTCCGAGAAAGCCGAAGCATTTTCAAGCGGTTTGACAGTCCTTTCTAAGTTAACTGATGGTCGTGTGTTTGTGTGTTGTGAGGCGGGCAAAGAGCCTAGCGTTCCTTCATCAAGCCAAATTGCTGTTGAGACGTTCTCGGGCGTTCACCCAGCAGGTAATGCTGGCACGCATATTCATTATCTTGACCCTGTTAGTGCTGAGAAGACTGTTTGGACTATCTCATATCAAGACGTGATTGCCATCTCTGAGTTGTTCGCAACGGGCGAGCTTTCAGTTGAAAGAGTTATTTCGCTAGCTGGCGAAGGTATTGCTCGGCCTCGTTTGGTTCGTACTCAACTAGGTGCTTGTGTAAGCGATTTGGTCAACGGCGAAGGTGACAATGTTACCTGTCGTGCGATCAGTGGTTCTGTGTTTGGCGGTCGTACAGCGCGCGATTCAGTTGACTTCTTGGGTCGATATGCACAACAGATTTCAGTCATTCCAGAGCCTCAAGAACGCGAGTTGTTCGGTTGGTTAAACCCGGGCATGAACAAGTTCTCTGTCATGAACATTTACTTATCAAAATTAATGGGAAGTAAACTGTTTAGCTTTAGCACCACTACAAATGGTAGTGAACGCGCGATGGTTCCTGTTGGTGCTTATGAACGTGTAATGCCATTAGACGTCCTTCCTACTCAGCTTCTTCGCGCATTGATTGTTGAAGACACTGAACAAGCTCAGCAATTAGGTTGCCTGGAGTTAGACGAGGAAGATTTGGCATTATGCACATTTGTATGCCCTGGTAAGTATGAGTATGGTCCGATCCTTCGGTCCAACCTAACGCGCATCGAGAAGGAGGGCTAATATGGGCTTACGTAGTTTTTTAGATGATCTTGAGCCGCACTTTCATAAGGGTGGCAAATATGAAAAGTTCTACGCACTTTATGAAGCCGTAGATACGATTTTTTACTCACCTTCAAGCACAACTGCTGCGACATCTCATGTTCGCGATGGCGTAGATTTGAAGCGTATTATGATCACAGTTTGGATGTGTACATTCCCAGCTATGTTTTTTGGTATGTGGAATATCGGTTTCCAAGCAAACGATGCAATTGCAGCAGGTCTAGCGACTGCTCCAACGGACTGGCATAGCTTGTTCTTTATTGGTCATGACCCAAGTAATATTTGGCATAATATGGCTTATGGTGCAGCTTACTTCCTGCCTATTTACGCGGTTACCTTCGTAGTTGGTGGTTTTTGGGAAGTGTTGTTCGCAGCTGTTCGTGGTCACGAAGTTAACGAAGGTTTCTTCGTAACATCGATTCTATTTGCTTTGATCTGCCCACCTGATTTACCACTATGGCAAGTTGCTTTAGGTATTTCATTTGGTGTTGTGATTGGTAAAGAAATCTTTGGTGGTACCGGTAAGAACTTCTTAAACCCTGCTTTGACTGGTCGTGCATTCTTGTACTTCGCATACCCAGCTGAAATTTCAGGTGACGTCGTGTGGACTGCAGTTGATGGCTTCTCTGGTGCTACTTCACTTAGCCTCGCGGCAAGTGGTGGTGTCGAAGCGATCATGGCGAACAACATAACTTGGTTGGATGCATTCTTCGGTACCGTTCAAGGGTCGATGGGTGAAACATCAACGCTAGCGATTTTGATCGGCGGTGCGGTTCTTCTCGCAACGCGCATTGCCTCACTTCGTATTGTGATGGGTGTGTTCTTTGGTATGACTGCGATGTCTACCTTGTTGAATCTAATTGGTTCGGACTCTAACCCAATGTTTGATCTGCCATTCTACTGGCACTTCGTTATTGGTGGTTTTGCTTTCGGTATGATCTTTATGGCAACAGACCCTGTGTCTGCTTCCATGACCAATACCGGTAAGTGGTTCTACGGTGCTTTAATTGGCGTAATGACGGTTCTTATTCGCGTTGTAAACCCAGCTTTCCCAGAAGGCATTATGTTGGCGATTCTGTTCGCGAACTTGTTTTCACCGTTGATCGACCATTACGTTGTTCAAGCGAATATTACGAGGAGGTTGGCTCGTGTCTAGTAAAGAAACCATGGGTAAAACCTTTACTGTTGCAGTTTTGTTGTGCCTTGTATGTTCAATCATTGTTGCGGGTTCAGTTGTTATCCTGAAGCCAACTCAGCAGGAGAACAAAGCGCTCAACTTGCAAGCAAACATCTTAGCGGCTGCGGGTTTGCTTCCAGCAGGTGCCGATAAAACTGCAATCCAAGAAGCGTTTAAGAAAATCGATGCGCGCATCGTTGATTTGGATACTGGCGAATATGCAGAGCCAGATCGAGTTAATAAAGAAAATGCACTTGATTACGACCAGCGTAAAGCTCAAAAAGATCCTAAGTTATCTAAGGCGATTGCGGGTAGTGAAGATATCGCAAGTATCAAGCGTCGCGTTGACTACGCAAAAGTATACCTTGTGCGTGAAGGCGACGAGATCAAAACAATCATTCTTCCTGTTAGTGGTTACGGCCTTTGGTCAACACTTCACGGCTTCCTAGCGCTAGAAGCAGATGCTAACACTGTTGTTGGTTTTGGCTTCTATGAGCATGCGGAAACTCCAGGACTTGGTGGTGAAGTTGATAATCCAAACTGGAAAGCTCAATGGCCTGGTAAAAAGGTTTACGATCTTGACGCTTCTGAAGCGCCAAAAATTGCGTTGTTAAAAGGTGCAGTTGATCGTTCAAACCCAGAAGCAGAGTATCAAATTGATGGTCTTTCGGGCGCGACTCTTACAAGTCGTGGCGTGACAAATCTCGTTCAATACTGGACAGGCGAGCACGGTTTCCAAAAGTACTTGCAGAAATTGCGTCAGGGGGTATGAGGTGAGCACAGCATCCGCTAAACAGGTTTTATTCGAACCTATTTTTAGTAATAACCCAATTGCCCTCCAAATCCTTGGTATTTGTTCGGCACTTGCGGTTACCACTAGCATGCAGCTTTCAGTTGTTATGGGCTTGGCAGTATGTACTGTTACAGGCCTTGCCAACTTGGCTGTATCTCTTATTCGAAGCCAGATTCCTTCGAATATTCGTATTATTGTTCAGATGACAATTATCGCGACCTTGGTAATTGTTGTAGACCAAGTACTTCGTGCTTACGCATACGAGCTTTCGAAGCAGCTTTCTGTATTCGTTGGTCTGATCATCACTAACTGTATTGTTATGGGGCGTGCAGAAGCGTTCGCGATGCAGAATGGCCCAGCAATGAGTTTTGTTGATGGTGTTGGTAACGGTCTTGGTTATGCAGTTATCCTGCTGTTCGTAGCATTCTTCCGTGAATTGCTTGGCTCAGGTAAGTTGTTCGGTATTGAGATTCTACCGCTTGTGAATGATGGTGGCTGGTATGTGCCAAATGGTATGTTGCTACTTCCGCCAAGTGCATTCTTCTTAATTGGTATCTTTATCTGGATTGTTCGTACTTGGGATAAAGGCCAAGTTGAAGCGCCGGATTACAAGATGTCAGCGCACCGTGTTAAGGAGGCATTCTAATGATTGAGCATTATTTAAGTCTCTTTATTAAGGCGGTTTTCGTCGAGAACATGGCTTTGGCCTTCTTCTTGGGTATGTGTACCTTCTTGGCGATCTCTAAGAAGATTCAAGCAGCGGTTGGTCTAGGTATCGCAGTTATCGTTGTATTGGCCGTAACCGTGCCAGTGAACAACTTGATTTATACCTACGTATTAAAAGAAGGTGCGTTGGCATGGGCGGGTTACCCTGAAGTTGATTTGAGCTTTTTGGGTCTGCTTACCTATATTGGTGTAATCGCCGCACTTGTACAGATTCTTGAGATGGTCCTAGATAAGTACTTCCCAGATCTTTACAACGCGCTAGGTGTTTTTCTTCCGTTGATTACGGTGAACTGTGCAATTATGGGTGCGTCTCTATTCATGGTAGAGCGTGACTATAACCTCGGTGAATCAGTGGTTTATGGTGTGGGTGCAGGTGTTGGTTGGGCTCTAGCAATTGCAGCTCTGGCTGGCATCCGTGAAAAGTTGAAATACAGCGACGTACCAGAAGGCCTTCGTGGTCTTGGCATAACCTTCATTACTGTTGGTTTGATGTCACTTGGTTTTATGTCGTTCAGCGGTATTTCACTGTAGCTGTTAGACGAAGAGGTTTAAAAGGGTAATCCTATATGAATGCAGAACTCGTTCTAGGCGTTGTCATGTTTACCGTCATCGTTCTAACGTTGGTTGCGGTAATTTTGGCAGCGCGAGCTAAGCTAGTTAGCTCGGGTAATGTTGCGATCACTGTAAATGATGATCCCAACTCAAAAATTGAAACGCCTGCTGGTGGTAAGTTACTTCAAACGCTTGCGTCTGAAGGCTTATTCCTTTCATCAGCTTGTGGCGGCGGTGGTACCTGTGCGCAGTGTACTTGTAAAGTGCTCGAAGGTGGTGGCTCCATGCTTCCTACTGAGCGTACTCACTTTACTCGTCGTGAAGAAGCAGAAGGTTGGCGTTTAGCGTGTCAGGTTCCTGTTAAGCAGGACATGAAAATTGAAGTTGACGAAGAAGTCTTTGGTGTTAAGAAGTGGGAATGTACGGTTGAATCTAACCCGAACGTTGCTACTTTCATCAAGGAACTGACGCTTCGTCTTCCTGAAGGTGAAAATGTCGATTTCCGTGCAGGTGGTTATGTTCAGCTTGAATGTCCTCCACACGAAGTTGACTACAAAAACTTTGATATTGAAGAAGAATATCGCGGTGATTGGGATAAATTTGACGTTTGGCAATATAAGTCAAAAGTTGATGAAACCGTTATCCGTGCTTATTCGATGGCGAACTATCCGGAAGAGAAGGGTGTTGTTAAATTCAACATTCGTATCGCTTCTCCACCTCCGGGAACTGATCATCCACCAGGACAAATGTCTTCTTGGGTCTTCGACTTGAAGCCGGGAGATAAAGTAACTGTATACGGTCCATTTGGTGAGTTCTTTGCGAAAGAAACCGAAGCTGAAATGGTATTCGTTGGTGGTGGTGCTGGTATGGCGCCAATGCGTTCGCATATTTTTGATCAGCTCAAACGTATCGGCTCTAAACGTAAGATGTCGTTCTGGTATGGTGCTCGTTCATTGCGCGAGATGTTCTATCAAGATGAATATGATGCGCTTGCTGCAGAGAATGACAACTTTGAATGGCATGTGGCACTTTCTGATCCTCAGCCAGAGGACAATTGGGAAGGCTACACAGGCTTTATTCATAATGTTCTTCTTGAGAACTACTTGAAAGACCACCCAGCGCCCGAAGATTGCGAGTTCTACATGTGTGGGCCTCCAATGATGAACGCTGCGGTTATCGAGATGTTGAAAAATCTCGGGGTCGAAGATGAAAATATCATGTTAGACGATTTCGGTGGCTAACTGACCTCATAATAAAAAATGCCAGACTTTGTTCTGGCATTTTTGTTTTATGGTTATGGAAATCGAGAGAATGAGGATGTTTTGTTGATACTTCGTTTTAGTGCTTTGCTTAGCTTTTTGTTTATCGTTGGTTGTTCTGAATCTCCTGAAACATTTAAGTTTAGCGGCCATGTGATGGGTACAACTTATTCAGTCGTTCTTGTTGAAACGGATTTGGCTGATTCATTATTTGAAGAAACTAAAGTTGGCGTTGATGAAGTTTTGTCTCGTGTAGATAGGGATTTATCCACGTATAAGCCTGACTCTGAGATTATGCGCTTTAATAACGCGGATGTCGGTCAAACCTTTATGTTTGGCCCGCATATGCAGCATGTTACTGACATTTCAATTGATGTGTTGGAAAAGTCGAAAGGGTATTTCGACCCAAGCATAGGGCCTTTGGTTTCTGCATGGGGCTTTGGTGTAAACAGTCAGATTTCAAAGCCAAGCAAAGAAATTATCGAGCAATTAAAGTCGCAAGCGAATATGAGTCCCGTTTCTTGGGACGGAGGACGTTCCTTTAAGAAAGTTGGAGTTGGGTTTATAGATTATTCGGCTGTCGCAAAAGGTTATGGAGTAGATCTTGTTGCTGATTATCTTCGCGAGCAGGGGTTTAAAGATTTTATGGTAGAAGTCGGAGGAGAAATCAAAGTTGCTGGTAAGAACGTTGAGCGTATTAATTGGCGTATGGGTATAGAGCAGCCTGATTTAATGATGCGAAAGGCGTATAATATTGCATATATTACAAATGTCTCAATGGCGACGTCTGGTGATTACCGCAATTACATAGACGATGAAGATGGCAGATATTCGCACACGATTAATCCGATATCTGGTTATCCCGTCAAAAATGATATTGCTTCGGTTAGCGTGATATTGGAAAGCTGCGCGTACGCAGACGCTTGGGCAACAGCTTTAATGGCAATGGGCAGTGAGAAAGGCGTGACTTTCGCGTCTGAACACAATATTCCCGCGTATTTTATTTTGAGAGAGAGTAAGGGCTTCTCGGCGATTGCTACTGAGCAAATGAAGTCTTATTTGAACTAGACGTAACTTATTTTAGGAGTGTCATGATGGAAATTTTTCTTGTCGTTTTCATTTTTATGGGTGTGTTAGTCGCTCTAATGGCAGTTGGTGTGATCTTTAGTAATAAGCCGATTAGCGGTTCATGCGGTGGTATGAGTGCACTAGGAATGGACGTTGCCTGCGATATTTGTAAGGGCGATCCTGCTAAGTGTGATAAAGAAAGTGAAGACGCTGCGAAAGGCAATACTGATTTAGCTTATGAAGCCAAGACTAAGTGAAAAACATAGTCTACTCTGAATGTAAGTGTATGAAATTTATAATGATGTAATGGAAGAGGGACGAAGGAAGTATGGCTGAGTATCGCTATGATGTAGTTGTTATTGGTTCGGGGCCTGCAGGAGAAGGGGCTGCAATGAATGCCGCAAAACACGGAAAACGTGTTGCGGTGATCGAAGAGAAACAAGTTGTTGGCGGTAACTGTACCCACTTAGGGACAATTCCTTCAAAAGCATTGCGTCATGCTGTTAAACAGATCATTAGTTTCAACACGAATAGTATGTTTCGTGATATTGGTGAGCCTCGTTGGTTTTCATTTCCTCGTGTTTTGAAAAGCGCTGAAAAAGTTATTCATAAGCAAGTGAAACTCCGTACTCAGTTCTACGCGAGAAATCGGGTTGATCTATACAATGGCCGTGCGTTCTTTCTAGATAAAAATCGAATTGAGGTAAGAGATAATCAAAGCACGGATGTATTGATTGCGGAAACGGTCATCATTGCAAGTGGAAGTCGGCCTTACAAACCTGCCAATGTCGACTTTAGTCATGAGCGTATATATTGCAGTGACTCGATTCTTACCTTAAGTCATACGCCTAGAACGATCGTTATTTATGGGGCCGGAGTAATCGGTAGCGAATACGCGTCTATCTTCGCAGGCTTGGGTGTAAAAGTAGACCTGGTCAACCCCGGTGAAAAGTTACTTTCATTCTTAGATGACGAGATCTCTGATGCTTTGAGTTATCACCTGCGCAATAACGGTGTGTTAGTTCGTCATAA
>NZ_LWFI01001365.1:0-515 GCF_001635735.1 Oleiphilus sp. HI0067 | reverse complement strand
GAAGTAGCGAGAGATTTACCCGAAATGGTCGATCATGTCGTAACGCTGGGCACGCCGCTTACGGGCGGCCCAAAATATACTGCGGCCGCACCTATCTTGGCCAAAAAAGGCTTAGATCTGGACTGGATTGAGGCTGGCGTCGAAGAGCGAAAAAAGAAGCCCATTCAATGCAAGCTCAGTGCAATTGTTAGTAAAACAGACGGCGTCGTTGATTGGTCTGCCAGCGTATTGCCCGAAGACCAACAAACACGATATATCGAAGTGAACGTTTCTCATTTAGGAATGGGGTTCAATCGACAAACCATGTCACTCGTACTCAAAGAACTGCAACAGGACTAAGCGATGCCTTCAAACATAAATGCGCTTAACATCGATACAAGTACGCCCATTCTGTTTGTTCCCGGCGCTATGTCCGGTTCTTGGATTTGGGAAGATAATTTTGCTCAGCACTATAGAGCGATGGGTTTTAAAGTTCATTGCATGACCTTCAGCGGGCATCATTTATCTTTTAAGGA
>NZ_LWFI01001364.1:0-1447 GCF_001635735.1 Oleiphilus sp. HI0067 | reverse complement strand
CAAAATCGATTAAGAGTGGAGAACCTCCTCGGATTCGTGTATCGGCACTTCATTTAGCCAGTGAGCAGCTGCTACAAAATCTAGGGGCGTGGGCGCATATTCCTAAAGACAGGGCGCTTGCTTATTCCTATTTAGCGGTGAAAGAAATGCCGGCTAAGTCAGGGTTTGTTTCGAAACTGCCCGATATAACATCATGGGCCACGACCCGTTTTGAGGCGCAAGACTTAGGTAGAGAGCATTTAGGCCACATACTAGAGAATGATGCGATTCAACTTGGCTTGCTAGATCGTGTTGCTGAATTGCCAAACATTGAGTTAGTTAGTGGCGTCACGATTGAATCGAGTGAGTTAGGTTCTGATAAGCGTATGCTTACTTTGAGCGATGGTTCTGTCATGTCAGCCGATTTGGTTGTTGGGGCTGATGGCGCGCAATCTCAAATGCGTCGAATTGCTGGAATTGGTCAGTTTAGCGAGTCTTATACTCAGCACGCTATGGTCGTATCCATTACCTATAAAGGCGGAGTTGAGCAAGGGACTTGGCAGGCTTTTAGACCAGAAGGGCCTCTCGCGTTTCTTCCGTTACCGCGCATTGACGGTGTTAATTATGGCTCGTTAGTTTGGTACGACTCGCCGAATACTATCGCACAGTTAAAAGGCTTGTCTGATGCCGAGCTGCGTCAAAAACTTCAAGCGATATATCCCCAAGAATTACCTGATATTGAACAGATTCTTCAGGTCGCTTCGTTTCCTCTTGCCAAGTCACATGCTCAGCAATACTCAGGAGAGCGTATTGTTCTGGCCGGTGATGCTGCGCACACAATTAATCCTTTAGCTGGTCAGGGTGTTAATCTCGGGTTTATGGATGCCGCGGTATTGATTGAGGAGCTCGGTAAAGCATTGATTAATGACCAAGCCTTATCAGATCGGGCGGTGTTAAAGAATTATGAAAAGCAGCGACGTATGTTTAATCAACTCATGATGAGTGGTATGGACGCGTTTTATTATGGCTTTAGTAATCGCTCTGCCCCAGTGCAAATTATTCGAAACATAGGTTTAGGGCTTGCACATCGCTCAGGTCCGTTGAAACAAAAAGTATTGGAATACGCTACAGGTCTTCAAGGTAGTATTCCTAAGCTTGCAAAAGTAAGTGACGTATAAGGACAACTCAAATGTCAGAGACGATATTTACAAAGATCATTAATAAAGAAATTCCCGCTGAAATCTTGTACGAAGACGATATCAGCATTGCCTTCAAAGACATTATGGCGCAGGCGCCCGTTCATTTTCTGGTCATTCCTAAGAAACCCATTGCGACCATTAACGATATCGAAGAGGGCGATAAAGAATTGCTTGGGCATTTGTATTGGGTTGCAAAACACATCGCTCAAGAGCAAGGATTTGCGGAACAAGGTTATCGTGCAGTGATGAATTGTAATGAGTATGGCGGT
>NZ_LWFI01001363.1:0-1839 GCF_001635735.1 Oleiphilus sp. HI0067 | reverse complement strand
AGCTTTTGTCTTGATGGTTGTTAAATGGGGGTCGTGGAGGTTCAACCCAATACATTAAGGAATGTAAACATGGCAGCAGTTTCAATGCGCGACCTGCTTAAAGCAGGTGTACACTTCGGACACCAGACTCGTTACTGGAATCCAAAAATGGGCAAATACATCTTCGGTGCCCGAAACAAAATCCATATCATTAACCTCGAGCAAACAGTTCCTGCTTTCAACGAGTCTTTAGCGATGGTTAAAAGACTTGCTGAGAACAAGAACAAAATCTTGTTCGTTGGTACTAAGCGTGCGGCTAGCAAAATCATCAAAGAGGAAGCTGAGCGCGCGGGTATGCCTTACGTGAATCATCGTTGGTTGGGCGGTATGTTGACCAACTACAAAACGATTCGTCAAAGCATCCGTCGTTTACGCGATCTTGAGAAGCAGAAAGAAGATGGTACTTTCGAAAAACTAACCAAGAAAGAAGTCTTGATGCGTACGCGTGAGATGGACAAGCTTGAGCGTGGTATCGGCGGTATCAAAGATATGGGCGGCTTGCCAGATGCGTTATTTGTTATCGATGTTGATAACGAGCGTATCGCAATTAAAGAAGCGAACAAATTAGGTATTCCTGTTATCGGTATCGTTGATACTAACAGTGATCCTGATGGTGTTGACTACGTTATCCCAGGTAACGATGACGCGATTCGTGCGATTCAAATCTACGCGAAAGCATTTGCTGATGCGGTAGTTGAAGGCACTGCGTCAAACGGTGGCGAATACGTAGAAGTTGCTGAAGAAGCAAAAGAAGCGCCAGCGGCAGAGTAATCTGTTAGCTTTCAAGCTTTGAAAAATCAAAAGACCTGCAAGTTCGCTTGCAGGTCTTTTGTACTAAATAGCTAAAAATTTTGCGGCGGGGATTTAACGATGTCCACGACGCTAACAAACCTAAATGCCTATTACAGGCGATATAGATGAGGAAATATCATGGCTGCAATTAGTGCCTCAATGGTAAAAGAGCTTCGTGAGCGTACTGGTCTTGGTATGCTTGAGTGTAAAAAAGCACTCGCTGAGACGGACGGTGATGTAGATAAGGCAATTGAAGAATTGCGTAAGAAGAGCGGTATGAAAGCAGCTAAGAAAGCTGGTCGTACTGCTGCAGAAGGTGTTGTTGTTGTTAAAGTTGCTGACGACGCGTCAAAAGCAATGTTGGTAGAAGTTAACTCAGAAACAGATTTTGCTGCGAAGAACGAAGACTTTTTGGCGTTTGCTAATAAGGTTGCAGAAGAGGCGTTTGCTAGCGGTTCAACTGATGTTGCTGGTTTGTTAGATGCTGAGCGTGAAGCGCTTGTTCAAAAAGTTGGTGAGAATATCTCTCCTCGTCGCGCTGTAGCTCTTGAGGGTGCAGTTGTTGGTTCATACGTTCACTCAAACAACCGTATTGGTGCAATTGTTGTGCTATCTGGTGGTTCTGCTGAGTTAGCTAAAGATATCGCTATGCACGCAACTGCGGTAAACCCTCGTGTTCTTCGCCCAGAAGATATGGCTGAAGAAGAGTTAGAGAAAGAGAAAGAAATCATTAAGGCGCAACCTGACATGGAAGGTAAGCCTGCAGAGATCGTTGAGAAAATGATGGGTGGTCGTATCAAGAAGTTCCTTAAAGAGAACTCTATGACAGAGCAGCCTTTCGTTAAAAATCCAGAGCTTACTGTTGGCCAGTTAGCGAAAGAAGGTGGTGCTGAGATCGTATCTTTCGTTCGCCTTGAAGTGGGTGAAGGTATTGAGGTTGAAGAGACTGACTTTGCAGCTGAAGTTGCTGCTCAGTTGGCTGGCGATGCTTAATCTCCATATCTAATA
>NZ_LWFI01001362.1:0-1059 GCF_001635735.1 Oleiphilus sp. HI0067 | reverse complement strand
GAAGCGATGGTAATTTTGTAGACTCAAACGGTGATTACCTCAATAGTGGTGGCTACGGCCAGTATGCTTACGTATTTGCCAACGGCGTAGATACAGGCGGGTATGACGGTCGCCGCCTCTATAGCAACCGCTATGCAATACCCCCTATTGCACAGTACGCATCAGCAAAAAGTTCCGCATACAACACGGCATATTACGACCCAAGTGTGACCTATGATCCTTGGCCGACCTTTACTAATGCTGAGTTTGATAGCGTTGCGAAAACCAATGGCTATACCTTTACAGATGCGAGTGTGACAGCAACCTTAGTTGAGCCAGTCACAACGGCTTTTGGTACACGTACGGTTAACTTATTTGCAGACTTAGATACATCTACTAAAACGGAATCTTATTGGGATTACGATATTCGCGATGCTGACATGGTTTGTAAAGAGAGTGGTGCAGACGATTGTGCCGATAACTCTCGCCAAGACTACACATTTTATCCAGCAACCTACTATCTGAAAGATCAGAGCGACCATTATTATTATCACGCTGTAGGAGGCTCTGGGTCGGGCGCACCCCTGTAACAGACAGTGATTTATTAGAGGCAGAGAAGCCTAAAGCGCCAATTGCCGATAATATTTCTGAGCCAATGAAGTTTGCTGCTGCGTTAGAGACGCAATCTTCTGGTACTGAATCTGACCGTATCCAAGCATCTCGTGACACCAATGTAACAAGTGGTGGCGATTTTATCGGGACGCTTGTGAGTTTAGGGACGGGCAATCGTACGAGTGTGCCTGCCACTGGTAAAACACTTTATACGGTAGAGGCGAAGAGTTCAGGAACACATTATATTTGGATGCGCGTATTTGGCGCAGGAGGGTCTTCGGATTCATTTTGGGCGAAATTAACGAATCCATTGGGAAGTGATCCAAGCGTTAGTTACAGCAATGGCAACGCATTAGGCGATTATGGCTCTTTGCAAAATAATATGCCAAATAATACTTGGGGATGGGTCAAGTGGGGTGAGGCGAATCTCACTGCTGGTAATTATGAGCTTGAGGTCGCATACCGTGA
>NZ_LWFI01001361.1:0-1076 GCF_001635735.1 Oleiphilus sp. HI0067 | reverse complement strand
GTAGACAATGGCTGTTGGTCTGAATCTTCTTTTCTTTGCCTTCTTGGCGGTGATTCTCGGGACATCTCAAAGTAATCTATATGACATGCTGGTATCGAATGCGATTGCCCAGGGCGTGTTGTTTTTCTGCGTGGTCGTAATTCCATTTTTGATCACCAAGCGAATGTCTTTCGTTGATATTGCATGGCCTTTTGGGGTCGCTTTAATTGGCGCGCATATCTTGATGATGGGCGATGCAGACCCTGTGCGAAAAACTGTGGTCGGTGCGGTGTATTTGTTTATCGGATTGCGTATGGGCTTAGGTGCTCTAACCATGGCTAAAACCACGGGTGTGATCTTCAAATATGAATTCCCGCGTTACGATTATCGCCGCACTATGCTTGATCAGAGCGGTTCCAAATTCACGAATGCACACATGCTGGGTGAGGCCGTCGTACAAGGCTTTGCCAATATGACTGTGTTGGCGGTTCCCGGTTTCTTAATTGCGACAAGCACAATTGAAGGAATTAGTATGTGGGAATATGTTGGGCTCGGTCTTTGGGGCTTGGCTTATCTTTGCGAATCTGTCGCTGATGGGCAGAAGATGTATTTTATCTCAAAGAATCCAAAAGGCGTTTGCAATATAGGTTTGTGGAAGTATAGCCGTCATCCTAACTACTTTTCTGAGTGGTTAGTTTGGACGGGGATTGTCGTTGCGACTGTGCCATCTTGGTTGGCGATTCAAAGTGTAGAGACGCCGTTAGTTTGGATTAGCTTAGGTATCTGCGCATTGTTTGCATCGGTAATGTTGTACATCACTTTGGTATACCTGACTGGCGCAAAGCCAGCGGAGTATTATTCTGTACAACGCCGAGCGGGGTACAAGGAATACCAAGACACAACCAACATGTTCTTTCCGTGGTTTCCTAAAAATAGATAGACTTTAAAAAGTTGGGGGCAAAAAATTAGGGTCAGAAAAGTAGTCTGACCCCAGTTTGATACAGCTTATTTCGCGGCTTTAAATGCTGACCACATGCGTGAACCTGCGCGGTCATAACGCGGGCCATTAATCGGTGCAGGGAAGAGTTTGTCGAGCA
>NZ_LWFI01001360.1:0-761 GCF_001635735.1 Oleiphilus sp. HI0067 | reverse complement strand
TTGATACTTCAGATCAAACACGTGCTGGTTTTGAAAGTGGTCGTTGTGATGTTCTTACTTCTGACCAATCGCAGTTATACGCAATTCGTATTGGTTTGAAGGATCCAGATTCAGCAATGGTTCTTCCAGAAGTTATCTCTAAGGAACCTCTAGGTCCAGTTGTTCGTCAGGGTGATGACGAGTGGTTCAACATCGCTAAGTGGTCTTTGGTAGCAATGATCGAAGCTGAGTTCTTGGGTGTCGATTCTGCGAACGCAGCTGATATGAAAGACAACGGTAAGCCTGCTCAGAAGCGTCTTCTTGGGACTGAAGGTGATGCTGGCGAGAAGCTTGGTTTAAGTGCTGATTGGGCTTACAACATCGTTTCACAAGTAGGTAATTACGGCGAGTCATTCGAGCGTAATGTAGGTATGGGTTCTCCTCTTAAAATTGCACGTGGCATTAACGAGCAATGGAATAAAGGTGGCTTCCTGTACTCACCACCGATTCGTTAATTCGAATAGGTAAATAAAGGGGCTTTATGCCCCTTTTGCCGTTCTAAATTACACCCCAAGACTAGAGGCACTATATGTCCGAAGAAATTCGTGCAAAAGCATCGAGCTCAGGCTCAATGCTCAATAACCCAAGAGTTAGGGCCATCTTATATCAGGCTTTACTATTGTTTGGACTGGGTTATTTTTTCTATTCTATAGTTTCAAATGCGCTGAACAATATGGAGGCGCGAGGCATAAAGAGCGGTTTTGATTTTCTATTTACCGCCT
>NZ_LWFI01001359.1:0-948 GCF_001635735.1 Oleiphilus sp. HI0067 | reverse complement strand
GAGTAATCTGAACCCTAAATTTACGTTTGAAACCTTTGTAGAAGGTAAAGCTAACCATATGGCTCGCGCTGCAGCAATGCGAGTAGCTGATGAGCCTGGTTCAGCATATAACCCACTGTTTCTTTATGGTGATGTTGGGTTGGGTAAAACACATCTCATGCACGCCGTCGGAAATGAGATAAAAGCACGCAATCCCAATGCGAAAATTGTATATCTGCATTCTGAGCGTTTTGTTGGTGATATGATCAAAGCACTTCAAGCTAACGATATTGCGAGATTTAAGAAGTACTATCGATCTCTTGATGTATTGTTGATCGATGATATTCAATTCTTTGCAAAAAAAGAGCGTTCACAGGAAGAGTTTTTTCATACGTTTAATGCCTTACTTGATGGGGATAAACAAGTCATATTGACGAGTGATCGTTATCCTAAAGAAATTGAGAATATGGAAGAGCGTCTAACTTCTCGATTTGGTTGGGGTTTGTCGACGAAATTAGAATCTCCTGAATTAGAAACGCGAGTAGCGATATTAATGCGTAAGGCAGAACAAGAACGTGTTGTGTTACGTGAAGATGCTGCTTTCTTTATTGCTCGACGTGTTCGATCGAATGTAAGAGAGTTAGAGGGCGCTCTTAGATTGGTAGCGGCGAACGCAAGTTTTACACGTCAAGACATCACGCCGACTTTCGCACAGGAATGTTTGAAAGACCTATTATCTGTTCATGATCGGCAGGTAAGTATCGATAATATCCAAAGAACGGTTGCTGAGTACTACAAAATAAAAGTAGCCGATCTTCTTTCTCCCAGAAGAACAAGGTCTATTGCGCGGCCGAGACAAGTCGCTATGGCCTTAGCTAAGGAGTTAACGGAACATAGTTTACCCGAAATAGGGGATGCCTTTGGTGGGCGTGACCATACAACAGTCTTACATGCTTGCAGAAAAATAAC
>NZ_LWFI01001358.1:0-1082 GCF_001635735.1 Oleiphilus sp. HI0067 | reverse complement strand
GGTCACCAGTTTACGTTCTTTATCGAATTGGTATTCGCGTTTGATAAAAAAGCAAAATCCGGTGTAAAACTCATTCAAGGTCTCGAGATCAAGCTTTTCCTCACCCAAGCCTGCTTCAGGTCGAATAATGGTCGCTTGATTGGAATCTTTGTCGATATGATTCAGTACGCACGCATTGCCATTGTGAAGTAACATTATGGCAGGCAATACCTCTGGAACAATTGAATCGAGTTCGCGGCTTAGCATGCGAGTAGACAAGCCTGCACGCTCTGCGGCACGCGGGAGCAGGGTAGTGGTTAGCTTGTTCTCGACGAGGGGAAGGCCTGCACTTAATGCTGTTGCTGTGCTTGGTTTGTCATAGAGTTTTGAAACTATGACTAAGCTATCGAGCAAAGGATCAAAATGCGTGCGCTCTGGCGAGCCAGTATCCCACTGTTCCATCTGAGAATTATTATCCTGCTGATTCGTCATTTAGTCCTCTGAACTGCTATTTAATTCTGTTATCTCAAACTCTAACGCGTCAACCTGATACCTGATTAAGTCCGGCATGACCGAGTTGGCATCTTTTTGTCACGCAATCTTTAATCACTATATCGGCGGCAAACTATCATCATCGGGTTTGGCCACTAAACTATCTAAATGTGAGCTTGAACTGCCACCCACTGACTCGTCTGGTTCTGTGCCGTCTACAGCAAGGTCCGTTTGGCTCTGAGCGCCATCAGAATGCTCACTATCGCCACTCTTCGTTGCAATGTTTGCTTCGTCTTTTACCTTAGTCTTGTGGTGGGCTGTTAGATGTTCTTCAATCATGGTTTGTAAAGCATCGTTTGCCTCATTTTCAGAGGCTCCACCAAGAACAGTAGCGGCGCGCTCTTCTGAAGTATCAAGAGATTTCTGATCTGTTCTGTCTGAGCTATTTTCTTCCTGAAGCTGTTCATGAGCTGCAGAAAAGTTAAGAAGAGGTTCATCGCTAAATGAATATTCAAACTGCTCTGCGACTAACGATGCAGTCATTTGCTGATCATCAATGGTAAATTCATTCAATAGTTCATTATTATCGATAGACTCATCGTGGGTAACCG
>NZ_LWFI01001357.1:0-1070 GCF_001635735.1 Oleiphilus sp. HI0067 | reverse complement strand
GTACAGCCAACAAAACAAGGCCTACAAACACCAAAGTAAACAGACCGACATTGCGTAAGTCTTCTATCGGGAGAAGGGCTTCGACTCATATTAACCAAGGCTGTCACGAACTTTACGAGCTTCGCGCCCGTTGGTGTTGTGTTGGTTGCGATGCTTGGTATCGGTATTGCTGAGCGTAGTGGTTTACTGGGTACTTTGTTAAGACGTTTGGTTTCAGCGGCACCAGATAGTTTGCTAACTTTTATTGTTGTCGTTGCAGGTGTTTTATCTTCTTTAGCAGCAGACTCTGGTTACGTTGTACTTATTCCTTTAGCCGGTGCGCTGTTCTACGCAGCGGGTCGCCCTCCATTAGCGGGTATTGCGGCGGCATTTGCGGGCGTTTCGGCAGGCTTTAGCGCGAATCTATTAATTGGCCCTATTGATGCATTGTTGTCAGGTATTACCACCGAAGCCGCACAATTAATGGATAAAGAAGCTTTTATCTCTCCTGCGGCGAACTATTATTTCATGGTTGCTTCAACATTCTTGATCGGCATTTTGGGCACAATTGTGACCAATAAAATTGTGATGCCTTATCTCGAAAAATCACAAAGCCAAGAAGAAGTCGAAGATGTTGAAGTCGATCAAGCAGGGCCTCTCGATGGCAAAGGCTTACGCAATGTCGGTCTGTTTACTTTGGTGTTTGTAGGCCTTGTTTTGTTGGCTGTACTACCCGAGTCAGCGCCGCTTAGACACCCCGAGACGGGAAGCATTGTTGTCTCTCCATTTATCGGCGGGATCGTCGTGATTATTTCTGTCTACTTCGCTTTAGCGGGAGCTATTTTTGGATATACGGTCAAAGAGTTCTCTTCAAGCAAAGACGTGATCGAAGCAATGGAATCAACTATGGCGACAATGGCGGGCTACGTTGTGTTGATGTTCTTCGCGGCGCAGTTCGTGAATTACTTTGGTTGGACCAATCTTGGAATGATTACAGCGATTAAAGGCGCTGCGTGGCTTGAAACTCTGAGCATTAGCCCTGTGTCTATTTTGCTGATCTTCATCGTAATGACAGCATCAATCAATTTGTT
>NZ_LWFI01001356.1:0-1943 GCF_001635735.1 Oleiphilus sp. HI0067 | reverse complement strand
CTGCGGTAAATAAGGTACACGCGTAGCGGCGTTTTCGCCCACTTGGTTTACGTCATTCACGATGTCGTTCATATTTCCTCCTACTCACCTCGAGATACTTCAAACGAGGCTTCGCACATTTCAATCGTTATTAAATTCTTTTCTTCAGAGTCTTAAGCTGCCTGTTGCATGACGCTCGCGATGGTCTGTAAATAATGTCTGGCTAAGGCTTCTTCCAACGGTGGAAACTCGGCCAACTCGGCTTTGTTTTGACGGTCACGTTCAATAATCCACACCGTTGTACCCCATGCACGGGTATCCCACACTTCACGCAACATCAGTGACTCTTTGTAATCACGTACGCGCTTATCAGCAAGCAAAGCTGCGAGTGCTTCGTTGCTGTAGGCCTCAAAAGATGCTTTTAAGTCTTTATGAATTTGCTCTACTAGCTTTCGGTCTTCGCTTTCAATTAAGTGACGCACCATTTCGTCGCTGGTTACACGTGTTGATTTCACTAAATCAGACTTGCTTGCTAGCTCTTTGGCGCGGCGCAAGATGCCCATGGCATTCACGTACTGGTAAATAAGCCCGCTATCACGCTCTCCATAACCGGGAACATCACCATTGAACATGTCTTGCTTGCGCTTATAAGCGTCACCGATGCGACGCAACTGCCACAAGCCCCATGCTTGAGAAAGCTCTTCCAACAAGACTTTACGAGGACTTGCTTCAAGAATCGCTTCACCACAGTGGTAGCGATACAAAGATAAAGGAATCAGCACATAGAAGTGTTGACGCGCTTTGTCCCAGTTTTCTAGCAAGCTTGCCGCTAGGCTTGAGCCGCAATGTTGAATGTGCAGTTCAAGGTGCAACTTCAACGCGTCTTCTTGTGCACGCATTAAGCTTGAATCTTCAGATAATGCCGTCGCTCGTACTGAGTCTCGGCTACAACGCTCTGCAATTTGGCCGCTTGGATCATACTGATAAGCGGTACCTCCACTCATACCATTGCCGAAGCCTTTTCCATATGAGCCTAAATTGATCACGCTGCCGTTGGTCATATATTCACAGCAGAAGTCACCCACACCTTCAACGACAGCTACTGCGCCAGAGTTACGTACACCAAAACGGTCGCCCGCTTGGCCTTGTACAAACAACTCACCACCCGTTGCACCGAACAAAGCAAAGTTACCGATCAGTACGTTGCCTTCTTCGCATGTCGCACCACCACCAGGATTGCTAACGATAATACGGCCACCGCTCGCGCCTTTACCAACTCCGTCGTTACAGGTACCGCTGTGTTTAAGCGTTACACCAGAGTTATTGAACGCACCAAAGCTTTGACCTGCTGAATTATGTGTTGCTACCGTTAAGCTGTCTTCACGCAATACCACTCGACCATTGCTTAATGTATCTATTGCAGGGTGAGCAGTGCACTGCTCTTCAGTAAGTTCGTAGTTAAGATGGCGCTCTACATCAATACTGAATTGACCACCGGTTGTCTTATTACAGTTAGTCAGACGCGGGCCTTCGATTTCTAACGAAGCCAATTGCGCTTCGAAGAACCGTTCGTAGGCTTCGTCGATATAAGCTTGGTCTGGCTCAAAGTTGGCTTCAAGCGCGACCGCTTCTTCGTCTAACGTTTTGGCATTTGGTACGCGTAATAAGGCGCGCATATCCAACTGACCAATTAAGTTCGGGTGACGAATAAGTTGTAAAAGATCTGTACGGCCACGTACTTCACGCAAACTTGCAAAGCCGAGTTCTGCCAAGACTTCACGCACTTCGTGCGCTAGGTTAATAAAGTACTGTGCCAAGGCTCGTGGGTCGCCTTCGTATACTTCTGGGTTTGTTGTCAAACCTGCTGGGCATTTCACGTTACAGTTTTTCGCCATCACACACTTAAGCATCATCAGTGCGGTGGTTCCAAATGCAAAGGAATCACCACCGAGCATTGCAGATTT
>NZ_LWFI01001355.1:0-26295 GCF_001635735.1 Oleiphilus sp. HI0067 | reverse complement strand
CTTCTAGCGATCGATACCGCTCCTCGGATGCTGACGTCAATATCGGGAAATTCGTTCGCAGCGATTTCTGATGCGGAATACACCGAAGCTCCAGCTTCGCTGACGACAATTCGAGAGAGCTTCAAGTCAGGATAATATTTGCAGACATCTGCACAGAGTTTTTCGGTCTCGCGTGAGGCTGTGCCGTTACCGATGCTCAATAGCTCAGCATTGTATTTTTTTGCAAGTTGAGCAATACGTTCTCGCGATGTATCCCATTGGTTTTTGGGGGCATGAGGGTAGATGGTGTCATAGGCTAAAAGTTTGCCCGTCGCGTCAACAACAGCAACTTTTACTCCGGTACGTAAACCGGGATCAAGGCCAATGGTAACTTTTGGCCCTGCGGGCGCGGCCAACAATAAATCTTTTAGATTATCAGCAAATACTTTAATCGCGCCGCTTTCAGCTGTTTCACGTAGTTGAGAGAGTAGCTCTGTCTCGATGCTCATGCTGAGCTTAACTCGCCAAGCCCAGCGAACGACTTCTCTCAACCAAGCGTCCGATGCGCGGCCTTGGTCTTTGATAGCAAAATGCTCGGCGATCATGATTTCACAAGGTGAAACTGAAATTCGACTCGTCTTGTCCGCATCTTGATGCTCAAGTTTCAAAGATAGGATGCCGTCTTTTCGACCTCTAAATAAAGCAAGCGCTCTATGTGATGGGATCTTTTTGATGGATTCATTGTATTCAAAATAATCGCGAAACTTCTGTGCATCTTGATGCTTTTCATCAGCAACAGAGCTTTCTAATTGCCCGTATTGCCACATTTCATTACGCAGCTTATTTAGTAAATCTGCGTCCTCGCAAAAACGCTCGATCAAAATATATTTAGCGCCATCCAATACAGCTTTTACATCAGTAAATCCCAACGTTTCGTTGATGTATTTTTCGGCTTCATGCTCTGGAGATGTTTCTGGAGTAGAGAACAGCCTATCTGCTAAGGGTTCTAGGCCCGCTTCAATGGCTATTTGGCCCTTGGTTCGTCGCTTGGGTTTGTAGGGTAAATACAAATCCTCTAGGGTCTGCTTACTTTGAGCGGACTGGATTTTCTTTTCGAGCTCAGGCGTGAGTTTGTCTTGTTCCGAAATGCTATTAAGGATGACTTCTCTTCGTTCATTTAACTCAGTTAAATAAGTTAGTCGTTCATCGAGCTTACGAAGTTGCGTATCATCTAACGCGCCAGTTTGTTCTTTGCGATAACGGGCAATGAAAGGAATCGTTGCGCCGTCTTTAATGAGGCGAATCGTCGCGTCAACTTGTTCTGTGCGAACAGAGAGTTCGTTCGCAATGGTTTGCGTGATAGATAACATTCGCGTTGTCCGTATTTTATTTTACGAGCGTTTAGATGGGAGCGAAGCCCTGAATTTAAACCCTTGTAAATGAAATAAAGATAGCTTTTTTACTCGGCTTGCAACTCGGTTAAACTACGCGGCTCTATCGTTAATGTGTTTATTGAGGTCAGTTGTGGGGAGTACCCTGAATCCAAAACAGAGTGAAGCCGTTAAATATGTTGGCGGGCCTTTGCTCGTATTAGCTGGTGCAGGGAGTGGTAAAACGAGTGTAATTACGCGCAAGATTGCTTATCTCGTTAACGAGTGCGGTATTAAAGGCAGGAATATCGCAGCGGTTACCTTTACCAATAAAGCCGCGAGGGAAATGAAAGAGCGGGTTAGTCAGCTGATTTCGGGCCCAGATGCGCGTGGCTTAAATATTTCCACTTTTCACAACCTCGGTCTCAATATCATTCGAACTGAGCACGAGCGCTTAGGCTATAAACCAGGGTTTTCTATTTTCGATAGCGAAGATGCAAAAACCTTGTTGCGAGACATCCTCATGAAAGAAGGTGAGGAAAACAGCGATGTTCTCAATCTTGTCCAGATGCAAATTTCTAACTGGAAAAATGTAATGTGGACACCTCAAGTTGCGGTGAGCAAAGCAAAAACACCAGAAGATCTGCAAGCTGCCCAAGCCTATGTTCTATATGAGCGCTATTTGAAAGCCTATAACGCTTTAGATTTTGATGACTTAATTTTATTGCCCGTTTTGTTATTTAAAAATGAGGCTGATGTATTACAAAAATGGCGGCAGAAAATTCGATACTTGTTGGTTGATGAGTATCAAGATACCAATCTCGCTCAGTATGATCTTGTTCGTATGTTGGTGCAGGAGCGAGAGGCGCTAACAGTCGTCGGGGACGACGATCAATCAATATATGCATGGCGAGGTGCGAGACCTGAAAATCTAGCCAAACTAGAGCAAGATTTTTCATCATTGAAACTCGTTAAGCTCGAGCAAAATTATCGTTCCACAAGTTTGATATTGAATGCAGCAAACGTCGTGATCGCGAATAACCCGCATGCATTTGAGAAAGCCTTATGGAGTGATATGAAAGGTGGCGAGCCTATTCGTATTATCCGCTGCCGTAATGAAGATGCAGAGGCCGAACAAGTTGCGGCTGAGATTCTCGATCAGAAGTTAAAGCGCGGTGTTTCGTTCAAAGATTTCGCAGTGTTGTATCGCGGTAATCATCAAAGTCGTTTATTAGAAATCAAGCTACAAGCGTTTCAGGTGCCATATCGCTTGTCAGGCGGTACATCTTTCTTTGCTAAAAATGAAATTAAAGATGCGATGTCGTATTTAAGGTTGTTGGTAAATCCGGATGATGATGCGGCCTTTTTGCGTGTTGTAAATGTACCGCGCCGAGAAATTGGTCCTAGTACACTTGAAAAACTAGGGAACTATTCAACGGAGCGAAACATCAGCCTCTATCAAGCATGTGGTGAGATGGGCTTGTCTCAAGTCTTGAATGAGCGCGCCTTAGAGAAAGTGCGTCGTTTTGCCTCATGGCTTGAGCGCACAACACGTCGTTGTTATGAAGAGGACCCTATTCCTGTACTCAAGCAACTCTTTATAGATATCGAATATGATCAGTGGCTTCATCAAAACGCAAGTTCGCCCAAGGCTGCTGAACGACGAATGGATAATGTCTGGTATTTGATTGATTCGATGCAAACGATGCTCGAGGCAGACAAAGGTACAGCAGACGAAATTGGCATCGATGAAGCAATATCGAAACTTGTTTTGCGTGACATGCTAGAGCAGCAAGAAGAAGAGGATGACAGCGACAAAGTTCATTTGCTGACACTTCATGCCTCGAAAGGGTTGGAGTTTCCCCATGTTTTCATTATGGGATTAGAAGAAGAAATACTACCGCATCGAAACAGTATCGAAGAAGATAATATCGAAGAAGAACGACGTTTAATGTACGTAGGTATTACGCGAGCAAAAAGAACCTTGGCGCTAACCTATGCAGCAACCAGAAAGCAGTTTGGAGAGAAAATAGAGACGATTCCGAGTCGGTTCTTGGATGAACTTCCAGACGAAGATCTTGTTTGGGAAGGCGGAGAAGAACAAGACAAAGAGCGTGCGAAGAAAAAAGGCAAGCAGACATTATCGGCATTGCTAGATGATCTGAAGTCAGACTGTTAAGCCAAGCCTTTAAGGTTTCAACATTTTAGTTCGTATTGCCTTTAGTGGGCGCCCATCAATGGTTCCTAGTCCAAGGGCGATGCATAACATTCCCAAATAATGGCTTGTGGAGAGCTGTTCTCCGATAATCAGCCATCCTAAAAAGATAGCAGACACTGGCACCATAAACGTCACAAGAGATAGGTTGGTAGCGCCTGCGCTTGATAGCACAGCAAAGTAACCAATATAAGCTAAGGCGGTGCTTAATACTCCTAGGGCGAGCACGGCGAGCCAAGCTGTATGCGTCGCGACTTGTAGCTCACTAAAACCGTCAAAGCTTATGCAAACTGGTATGAGCCATAGGCTTGCCAAACTAGTTTGTGCTGCGGCAATTACAATCACGTTTACGTTCATGGCTTTGAATCTGCGCCCAAATACAGTCGCAATCGCATAGCATAATGCTGCACCTAAGATCGCAAATTGTGCGAGTGTGCTCGGGCTAATACTAGTATTAATTTGTGTGATTTGATCTGTACCGATCATGATCACGACGCCAACAAAGCCAAACACGACGCCACTTAATTTTGTAGGGCTTATTCGTTCGTCACTAAGGAATATTCCGGCGACCAAGATCGTAAATAATGGTGTCGTTGCATTCAGAATTGAGGCTAAACCCGAATCAATTTCTTGCTGCCCCCATACAATTAAGCTAAACGGAATCGCATTGTTTAGTAGACCCATCAGTGCTATTGCAACCCAGAATCTCGGTGAGGAAGGAATGGGAACTTTTCGCACGAAAGCTAATGTCCACAAGCAGGCAGCGGCAATCGTGACTCTTAGCCATGTTGTCGTGGTTGGAGAAAAATCGGGTAGGGTAAATTCATTGAATAAAAACGAACCGCCCCATAGGACGGATAAACCTATGAGGATCGCCCAGTCTTTTAAACGCATGGTGAGAGCTGTATTCATAGTATATCAATCAATGCGTTTGCATCGTAAAACGACGTACTTGGCGTGTTTGGCAATATTTTCGCAATTCCCAAAGAGTTTCTTTAATGCAGTGTGATATCCAAGGTGGCGATTAGCAACAACCCAAAATTCTCCGTTTCTCTTTAGCTGACGATACGCATTTTTAAACATGCTCATCGCGATATCTGTGCTCATGGTTTGTTGCTGGTGGAAGGGCGGGTTGCAGACTATAAGATCCATTTTTGGGTATGATTCGGGAATATTATTGGCGCAGCTTGCAGAAAATCGCTCGCTTAAATAACGACTCGCGTTTCTTGTAGTGCTCGCGACGGCCATAAATGATTCGTCACAAAAATAGGTATGTTTGGGCTCAATAGTTTGAGCACACATAATTCCCATGATGCCGCTGCCGCAGGCTAGATCGATGATCGTTTCAGCTTTTGGAAGCTCTTGTAGATAGTCTAGAAATACGCGAGTTCCAGGGTCCAGTCGCCCCTCCGCAAAAACATTAGCATCGCAGCTCAATTCGAGTCCATGTGTTGAATAGCTTCTAGGAAAAGGCGATTGGCCTTTCCACTTGTTTGGAGAGGGGTTGCAATGGATTAATCTTGATTTTCTTGAAGCTAAAGATTGTTCGCTAGGGCCTAGCAGCTTTTCAAAAATATCACGGGTGTTCTTGCTAAGACTTTTTACCATAGCGCTTGCTATGACAACAGAATGCTCGTTTATATGTTTTCTAATCGCATACAACTGATCTTCTAGAAAACTTAATGATTTGGGGATTTTAATAACGACAAGATCAAAGCTGCCTTCAAGTGATGTTGTGCTTGGAACAAGTTTCTCAGGTTCTTGTTTTGTATTCGCCTGCGTATTTAATCGAATAGCTGTCGATGACAAAAATGAGTCAGTTTGAATCGTGATATCAAATGCACGAAGCGCACAACTGATCGCGCCAAATTGGTCGTTTAAGATAAGAATTCGTTTATTGGACAGATCATGCTTACTCAGTTCTTCCAATAACAAGGTGTCAGCACCTTCCCATGCCTGCAGGTTCTGTTGAGCCTTACTATTTTTAAATAACGGATAGCGTTGAAGCGTTAGCGCACCAAAAGGACTGTCGTAGTGTGTGTTCATTTATCTCGCAGTGAAAGCAAAGAGTTTTAGATGACGAGGCTCAGCGCCAAGCTTAGCATGATGACACCAATAATTACTTCCAAGACTTGCCATGATTTTGCTTGGGCAAAGATTGGTCTTAGGAACCGAGCACCATATCCAAGTGAAAAGAAGAAAGTAAATGATGCGATAACGGCACCGAATCCGAACCAGTATTGTAACTCACCATATTGTGTAGAGATGGAGCCAAGCAATACTACAGTGTCCAAATAAACATGAGGATTGAGCCATGTAAAAGCAAGGCAGGTTAATATTGTCGTTAATATGCTTGATGTGTTTTCTTGGCTTTCGGTAAGCTCATGCTTAACAGTGCAAGCACTATAGAAACTGCTTAAGCCATAAAACAGTAAGAATATTGCACCGCCATAACGTGCAAAGGTTTCTATTTGCGGATAAGTAGTAACGAGAGCGCCAAATCCGAATACGCCTGCCGAAATAAGAATGGCATCTGAAAGCGCACAGATAAAGCAGCTAACAAATACATGTTCTTTTTTGAGTCCTTGCTTCAGAACAAATGCGTTTTGAGCGCCGATTGCCAAAATCAATGACAGGCCCAAAGAAAATCCTGTCAGTATTGCGCTCATTGCGTCGCTACCACCTTATATAAGCTCTTAGGTTCATACAGAAAATAATGATGTTGGCGATAAGCATTGCGATGCTACCTGTTAAAATCCCCAGCGTAGCCCAGCAAATATTAGCGGCCATCATGGTAATAAAGCCATAGCGATGCTTGCTGCCTAATTGATAGGTTGCCAAAAAGGTAAAGATCATTACAAGCCAATCGCAGCCGTAATATTGGAAAATTTCCACGATAAGGTATTTATGCTTTTTTGATAGCTCCAATGACTGCAAGCAGGATGACGGCACCTAAGGTGGCGCTAACGATCGAACCTAAAATTCCACCGGCGTACAAGCCAAGGAGTTGCAGTACGAAACTGCCTATGAATGCGCCAACAATACCAACAACTATATTTCCAACTAAGCCAAACCCTATGCCTTTCATAATTTGGCCTGCTAGCCAACCCGCGATCGCGCCGATTAAAAGTGCAAGTACTAATGCCTGAACGTCCATACTAAGCTCCAAATCGTGTGTATGCGTCAGTGACTGTAGTACGTAAAACTATGCTGCGTGCATATTTTTGTCATCGATTGAAAGCAATTGTTGCCCTCGTTTTTCTAGAAAAAGAAGGAGGCAGCGGCTGTCGCCAGTACGCCGCACCATACGATACAAACGAGTGTCGCGATGAGTCGTCGTGATGGCTGATTAGTTGGATTGATGACAAATTTGATGCCGAAGCCTAAAGGCAGTAAAAGCAATGCAAACAGTATGCTTTTAATCAGCATGGGCTGCTCTGTTGTATCGAAAAAGAAAAGAGCAACTAGGCAAACAAGCCCTATGAGCTGTATGGCGCGATCTTTTGGTGTTTGTTTCGCTTGTTTCATAGATGCATTTTACTCAAGTTTTGTAAGTTTATGGATGCGCAATTGGTTCAATTTTAGTTGATCTGATTTAAGCAGAAAGCGGAGCAGTATAAAGTAAATATCTAGATCAAAATGCGCTTTATTCTCTGCATTGTTTTCGTGTTGATGAGCTTGAATTTCTGTCCCAATATGCGCTTTTAAGGGAACATAACCACGCTCTCTTAATTCTTCTTCTGATTCAATTTTGCCTAGATATTGCCATTGATCGATTAAGTGAAAGTGTTTGAATTCGTCATCATTTACGTCGTTTTCTTCCACGAGTATCGGCGTATCAAATGGCCATAAAACAAGTTGATGTTTATTCATCGCTACATCGATACGAGCATTATAGTCTTCGGCAGATTCAATTCCTTCGCATGCACCGAAGCAGCGATGTAATTGGCGTCTAAAACAGGGAGTGTTATCGAGCGGATTGCCCTCTAAACCAAGCAACTTGTAACAAAGAAAATAGTGATCTGCGAGTTTCTCTAATTGCTTGCTAGCCTGACGAGCGCTCCGGAATAGTCCCGCACTCTCATCTGGTTTTTGTTTACTGTTTATTTGTTGGGTGAGGACGGTTTTATAACCCTTTGAATTTTGTTCAATTTGAAAGCTATAAAGTTTTCTAGTACGTCGAAGCCTTCTGTTATAAAGCGGCGATAATGCTTTTATCTCATTGCTCTCGAGAATTTGTGCGCCGAAATCACTCGGTGTTCGCTTGAAATCGATATGCGCAACCTTAGTGCTCATAAGGAGTTCTTTGCTACTTCGATAATCATTGCTGAAATGACTCATGACACGAGCGCGTATGTTGACACTCTTACCAACGTACAAGAGAGAGCCTTCTTCGCTATAAAAGTAATAAACCCCCGCGGCTTTCGGAAGGGCTTTAATTTGTGCGGCTTTGATTTTTGGTGGTAAAGACGGCGTTTTCAGCAGGGGAGAGATAGCGCTTGCAAGCTCGTGAGTTGAATAGAGCTCAGTTGATTTTAAGAATAACTTCCAGATGATTAAGGCATCATCCAAAGCACGATGACGGTTTTCGATCGAAAAACCAAAACGCTTAATGATTGGGTCGATGCCATGCCGGTTGAATTGGGGGTACAGGGCACGACTAAATTTTACCGAGCAAAATGTTTTCGCTGAAAATTTAATGCCGACGCGTTCAAACTCGGTTTTGATGAAGCCATAATCAAAGCGAGCGTTGTGGGCGACAAACACTCTGTCCTGGAGTTTTTCGTACAATGAGTTAGCTATGTCCGAGAACTGTGGTTGGCCAACTAGCATGTTCGGTGTAATGCCGGTTAGCTTCGTGATGAATGGAGGAAGCTCTCTTTGCGGGTTGATAAAACTTTGCCAGCGTTCAACGATGACACAATCATCAACAATTAATAGACCAATTTCGATGACTCGGTGCTGTTGAGGTTTGCCTCCTGTGGTTTCGCAATCAATGATCGCCATGCGCTTTGGAAAGCTTTCAGATAACTGCTGAACACTTTCAGTTGGAAAGAGGTCTGATTGCATTGTTTAAAACGGTTTATGACATTTGCAGAAGTTTTGGCATTACCCACCGGCATATTGCGAGTTGGCTGCCCCAATAGCCCTCGTGTTTTTCTAGCTTGTCGTCATAGCTTGCGCTTTTGCGATGATAAAACACATGCCCAACAGCGTCTGGCAGTGAAGATTTATCATCAAAGTTTTCTGCTGATATAAACGCTAAGCCTAATCCGGGGATTCCTTTCAAGAATCCTGCTACAGGCAAGTGACAGTGTTTGCAGGTTCCGCGCTGTAATGCCGGTGGTAGGCGATACGTCTTAAACTCTACATCTTGCTCATCTAGCGTTACGTGTTTTGATTTCACAACACACACATCTGAGTAATTTGATTTATACAGAGCTTGGCAAATTTCACAGTGACAAAAAAAGCGTACAGCAGGCGTTTTCTCTACAGTAAATTTGGTTTTTCCGCACGGACAGCTGCATTGATGACTCATAGTATTTGCTCTGTTTGTGGTTGGGTTAGTAGTTAGTAATCAAGTAGTTCAGTGAGTTGTATCTGCTCAGTTAAGATTTCTCTATCGCTAGGGGCAAGGCCTTTCCAGTGCTCTTTTACTTCGCGCCAGCTTCTCACTTGAAAGCTTTTAACAACTGATTTGAATGCGTAGCCTCGGAGTTTTCCTGTATAGATGTTTTCGCCTAAATCAAAACCTTGTTCATTAAATCTGTGTTTGCCATTTGCGACCGCGTCATTATGTGCGCGCTCATTTTGAACCATCAGCGCAGCATATGTTCCCATCAAAATATTCATCAGCGTTGACAATTTTTCGTTGAAAATTAGGTTCTCATTAACGTAATTACTAGTTTCCATGAATTGGCCTTCATCAATACGTTTTAGCCAAGCAAAAAGATTTGGTGCAATTTGTTTTATTTTGTCCGCGGCTTCCGGGTCGACAAGGTTCATTCCTAATTGACCATAGATGCTCGCATCGGTTAGGGAAAAGTGATCGCCGAAAATATAGTTTTGACGGCGAAATATTGCGTCTAACGCCTCTAATATAGCTTTCCAACTTTGTTCAAGTAGTTCGTGTGTTGGTGGGAAGTCTTCTTTTGTTGGCGGTGTTAGTGATGCGCGAACGCCTGCCTTGTATCCTTTCGGGGCGACGCTCATCAAATAAGGTAAACGCTTTACTTGGCGAGCTGGAAATGACCGAGATAAGAGCCAAGCGCCGCCGGGTGGTAATGCATTTTTAAACTCTGATGCGAGCAGTTTGCCCATTCTGTTGCTTTTTGTAGAGCCGACCCAGCGCATATGATGCACGAGATATAAGCCAAACTCGTTGAATGCTTCATCGATAAAATGGGTTAAGAAGTTAAATAAGGGGGGCGAAGGAATAATGTTACGTCCTTCGCCTTCTTGTTCCATGCGTCTGAGAATACTAGAGCTATCGTATTCAAAAAATCGTTTATCATGGCTGAAATAGGGGAGCAGAGGATATTCGTCTAGCTCTTTATCCATATCAGGATAACGACTAACTTCTTTTCGTCGCTTGGCCGCTTCTAGTCTTAAGATAATTCGAGCATTCTCAAAGTGAGTGCCCATCGCAGGCAGGCGTCGATAGGCGATACCTTTGTATTGCAATGCAGCTTCGAGCTTTAAGGTGTAAGGGCTAAGTCTAACTCCCCAAATTACCGCTTCAGACATCTAAACCCTACTTAGTTGAACTCCAACGACATTGTCGCCGTTAGCATAGGCACAGATTTGGCTCATTTGCGTGTAGCTGATTCCGCTTTGCTTGTGCCATTCATTAAACGTTGCTTGTATTAGTTTTAGTTCTCTCTGAGAGCTCGGTTCACTTTTAATATCAAGCCCAGCGCTTTGCAATGTTAATACAACATCTCGTGAGAGGATAAAGGTGTCGCGCCCCATCATGCGAAGAAAATATTGTCCTGTATTCCCGCCTAGTCGCGAACCACGCTTTTTAAGCAGCTGCATCAGGCCAACTTGATCATCGGATGGCCAATGCGCGATTAATGAAGCGATACCTTTGTCTGTAAATCGCAGGTCGTACAAGAAAGATACATTGTCGCGCAGCGCTTTGATTTTTTGGCCGCTGCGCACAACACGCGAATCATCAAGATAGGCTTCCCATTGCTCATCTGAAAGTAGGGCCAAGGTGTCGACTTTAAAACCAAAGAATGCTTCTTCAAACTCCGACCATTTGCGATCAATGACCTTCCAACTGAAACCCGCGCGATTCACGCATTTTGTCATGGCTGCGAGATAACGATCTTCTGGAATCTGCTCTAGCTCATTGCTTGAGAAGTGCGTACTTAAAAGGTTTGCTAAGGCTGGTTTTCCGCCTTTTCGTTCGATCGCTCTTTCTAGAATTGCGCTAAAAGCAGTGAGGTCAGTAGGGAGTGTTACAGCCATAATTATTCTTATTGCCAGACAAAACCGTGAATTCGTATCTAATCTTACGAAGCTTTATTTGTAAAGTCTTTAAAAAAGCACGGACTGCCCCTTTTAAATCTTACTTTAGCCCCAATAATTGCAGCTTCATTTAAAAGACTGGAGCAAATATGTCTGATTTAGATTTCTCAACGGATGAAGCAAAAGCATCCTACGGTGTTGGTTTACAAATGGGCCAACAATTAGCAAGCGTTTTTGAAGGCGTTTCACTTGAAGCTGCGCTTGCTGGTATTCAGGATGGTTTCGCAGCGAAAGTACCTCGCGTTGAGGGGCAAGACATCAATGCTGCATTTGGTGTAATTCAAGAGCGTATGCAAGCTGCAGAAGCGGCCAAAGCAAAAGAATTCTCTGCAGCGGGCGAAGCGTTTTTAGCTGAGAACGCTAAGCGTGATGAAGTGACAGTGCTTGAGTCAGGACTTCAGTACGAAGTCATTACCGAAGGTGAAGGCGCTAAGCCAACGGCAGATAGCGTTGTTCGCACACACTACCGTGGTACTTTGATCAACGGTGAACAGTTCGATAGCTCTTATGATCGTGGTGAGCCTACTGAATTCCCAGTTGGTGGCGTTATCGCAGGTTGGACAGAAGCACTCCAATTGATGAGTGTTGGTTCTAAGTGGAAGCTATATATTCCTTATCACTTAGCATACGGCGAGCGCGGTGCTGGTGGTGCGATTGGCCCATACGCAACGTTAGTATTCGATATCGAGTTGATCGAAATCGTAGGCTAAGCCTCCTCGAAAATAAAAAAACCGCCGATTGGCGGTTTTTTTATTTCTGCAGTACAGGACAGTCTTGTTCTACGAGAAGCTGCGGCAGCCTCAGTCGTACACAGTTGGGATAGCTTGACGTTTGTGTTGGGTTGCCTGATAGATCTTAATTAATCGATCTGAGACATGATCTTCGACCTCCCGTCCCTCAAGAAAATCATCAATCTGGTCGTATGAAATACCCAGCGCTTTCTCGTCCTCAAGTCCCGGGTCGTTGTCTTCAAGATCCGCCGTTGGCGCTTTGTGCACAAGATGCTCTGGTGCGCCGAGAGCGCTGGCAAGGGAGCGTACTTGGCGTTTGTTCAATCCGAATAATGGAATGAGATCGACCGCGCCGTCGCCGTACTTGGTGTAAAAGCCAGTAATATTTTCTGCGCTATGGTCAGTCCCTAATACAAGCCCCCCAAGTAAACCTGCAACATAATACTGAGATACCATGCGCACACGCGCTTTTACATTTCCCTTTGCGAAGTCGACGGTATAGGCGTCATTTGGCATAAGCTGTTGCTGGCTGAGTTCCTGTGCAACATTGTCGTGTATTGCGTCAGTACCTGGTTTCACGTTTAAGGTGATGGCACGGCTTGGGTTGATAAATGTAATAGAGTCTTGTGCATCTTGTTCATCGCGTTGCTCGCCGTAAGGTAAGCGGACAGCAATGAATTGATACTCGCTAGAATTATTCTCTGCATTTAATTCATCGATTGCGCGTTGGGCGAGCTTGCCGCATGTGCATGAATCAATGCCGCCACTAATACCAAGAACTAAAGTTTTTTGGCCTGCGGCATTTAGTGTTTGTTTGATAAAGTTTGTACGACGTTCAATTTCGAAATTTACATCGATCTCAGGTTGCACGCGCATCTCTGTAAGAATTTCTGATTTGCTGACCATACTTTACACCTATTGTTTGTCAGTCACTCAGGGTGATATTAAATTCATGCCCTGTTTTGATATCTTGAAAGGTTTTTATTCTAGGAACCCAAAAGAAATCACGCTTAAGAGTGATCGACTTTCCTTTTGAATAAACTGCTTTTTAAATGATCCATCGTCATTGAAAGCGATTCCCTCAGGGTAGTTAGCCTTCAATACAGTGAGAGCATCTTCTTTCAATTTTAGTAAGCCTGTTTCGTCGTAGAGTTCCACCATCATTGCTAATGCTTCTTCGACGACGGGGCTACTAGGAAAACTTTCGACGACATAAGCCGCTCGATTTGCCGCAGCTGTGTACGCTTCGCGACGAATGTAATAGCGGGCTGCATGCAATTCATACGCAGCTAATCGGTTTCGGATCATTAGCATCCGTTTACGAGCATCGGCCGCGTATTGGCTTTCTGGATATTGATTGATGAGTTGCGCGAAGTCTTGGAAGGCTGTTCGCATATTGCCCGGATCGCGAGATGTGATATCAACATCAGTGAAAAATTGAGTTGCGATGCCTCCATCAAGATTGTAGTTAGCAACGCCTCGCAAATAGTACGCATAGTCTACGTTAGGGCTTTGAGGGTGCAGTCGAATAAAGCGATCGGCCGCGAGGATAGCGCCATCTAGATCGAGCGCACTGTAACGCGCATATACTAAATCTAACTGTGCTTGCTCTGCATATTTCCCAAATGGGAAGCGTGATTCGAGTTCTTCGAGCGCTAGCGTTGCTTGTTGGAAGTTACGAAGCTTGATCGATTTCTTAGCGGCTTCGTAAAGTTCTTTTTCACTGGATTCTTTTTTTGGTGCTGAGCTGCATGCAGCTAAAATCGTGGCGCTTAATACGATGATTAAACAGTGTTTGATCCACTGGGGCATAGTTGATGTTTCTCTTCGTGTTTACCGGGCCATGATCAATATTTGTTTAAAGGATTTGGATGAACACAGCTATAATGCGTCGATTATGTCATAACTTTGGGCTGTATCGTAAGAGTCCTACTGCACGGAATAGAAGATGAGTGAGCATACACGCGAGAGCGTAGAAGCGGATTTTGTAATTGATATGGAACATTCTGGGATGCGCTTAGATCAGGCGATTTCGGAATTGATGCCAGATTATTCGCGTTCGCGCCTCCAGCAATGGATTAAACAGGGTGCATTGACTGTAAATGGCGCAGTACTGAAGCCGAAAGAAAAAGTAAAAGTTAACGACTTCATCGAGCTCAGAGCGGAACTTGAAGCGCAGGGTGAGTGGAAGGCAGAGCCTGTTGATCTGGATATTGTTTATGAAGATGAAGCCATATTGATTATCAATAAGCCCGTTGGCCTTGTTGTGCACCCAGCAGCAGGAAATTATTCCGGAACGTTAGTTAATGGCTTACTTCATTATGATGCGAGCTTAGAGAATGTGCCGCGCGCAGGTATCGTGCATCGTTTGGATAAAGATACTTCAGGCTTGATGGTGGTCGCTAAAACCTTGCAAGCCCACGCGCATATTGTTGCTCAGCTACAAGATAGAAGTATGGGGCGTGAATATGAAGCCCTCGTAACGGGAGTTATGACAGGCGGTGGTACCGTCGATGAGCCAATTGCTCGCCATTCTCGAGATCGAAAGAAAATGGCAGTTACGCCTTTTGGCAAGAATGCCGTGACGCATTATCGCGTGGTTAAAAAATTCGATCACCATACGCATATTCGTGTGAAGCTAGAGACTGGGCGTACGCATCAAATTCGTGTTCACATGGCGCACATTGGTTATCCGCTTGTTGGTGACAGAACATACGCAGGACGTTCGAAAGTGCCGGCGGGAACGAGTCCTGAATTCAAAGAAGCATTGAAAGCTTTCCCTCGTCAGGCGCTGCATGCAAAAAAACTCACTTTGATTCATCCTTTAGACGAAGAAGAAGTGAGTTGGGAAGTAGACCTGCCGCAAGACATGCAGCATTTGTTGGCGCTTGTCGCAAACCTTGATGATGTCGGTGAGTGAAGACTCGATTCAACTTCGCGAGATGACTGCTCATTACTGTAGATATTTTTCTTAAAAGGAATCGTTTGTGTCACTAGATCTCATTCAGCCTAATTGGCCCGCGCCGAAGAACGTGCGTGCTTTTGTTTCGACTCGGCTCGGCGGTGTAAGTAAAGCGCCATATTATTCTTTGAATTTAGGCGGTCATGTTGATGATGATCCTGAAGCAGTGCAAGAAAATAGAGAGCGCTTTGCGCACGCGGTTGGGCTTGAAGCTGAGTCGATTGCTTGGTTAGAACAAGTGCATGGCACGGATGTTCTAGAACTGAATGAAGTGCCATCAGGTCTTTTAAAAGCGGATGCCTCCACAACAATGCGATCGAATCTAGCTTGCGTTGTTATGACTGCGGATTGCATGCCTTTATTAATGTGCGATTCGGCAGGTAAGCGTGTTGCAGCCGTGCATGCTGGTTGGCGCGGCATGGCTGATGGCGTGATTCAGGCTGCCTTATCTAAGTTTGATGATGCGAGTGAGGTGATGGTGTATTTGGGACCGACCATTTCTCAGTTAGGGTTTCAGGTTGGCGCTGAAGTAAAGAATCAGTTCGTATCGATTGATGCTGACTTTGATGCTGCGTTTTTGCCAGAGAACGAGAGCGACAAACTCATGTGTAATTTGTATGCGATTGCTCGAATGATCTTACGAAAGGCAGGCGTTAGCAAAGTCTACGGTGGAGGATTTTGTACCTTTGCTCAGTCCGAGCGTTTTTATTCTTTTCGTCGAGATGGGCATGTATCGGGGAGAATGGCCTCCCTCATTTACTTGTCATAAGCCAACAGGCTTAATCAAGTCTTAGATTATCAAAATACAGTGAGAATCCTTGCTCCGGTTTTGCTGAGAAAAGTGCAAGGCTCTGAATGTGTTTCATATCCATTGCTCTCCCTTGTGGCGCTTCACTTATTTCGGAAAGTCGAATCGATATTTTGTTCACGCCTTTTTGTATTTCGAAGCTGCGATTGAAGCGATCAACATACTCATGGTTATGTGTTTTGTCGTGTATTCGGAGTGTTAGTTTCTGTGGTGTGTCTGATTTCGAAAAAATATCAATGCGGAATTGATTGAAGTCAGACCAGTCGTCGTGAATATGCGGCACGCTAAACCCAGGGTATGTCGTGGTGGCAAAGTCCACTTTGAGCGTGGTGCTCGGGTTGTCCCAACCCTTTGGCTTGCTTACTAAGCTTAAGCTTGCTTTATCTCCTGGTCTGTAAAGGCGCATTTGCCACGCGTGCTCGAAATTGAGTAATGACGGAAGCTCTGCTTGACGTTGATACAGTGTGTAGGCGCCATGAGCTGGGACAAACATTGCACTAAAGAGTAAAAACAGCGCGAAGAATCGCACGATTATCTTCTTTTTAAAGGTTCGTTGCGTGCTGACAATAATCAAAATCGCGGAGCAGATACCAATAAAGTTGTAATAAATATCAATGAAACTCGCGCTGCGTTGAAAGAATGGTTGGGATAACTCAATCACGATGCCGATGATGAAACAGAAGCCGCCAACCTGAATCAGCTTCAGCCCCGAGTCTTTTGCTCTAGCAAGGTGGCTCAACAGAAGTGTTAAAAAGAAAAGAATATAGGTGTGGGCACTGTCATGAAGCGGCCCCCAAAACAAATTTTGATTCAATACGTTCTCAATTCCGACAGAGATACCGATAAGGCATGCGAGATAAATAAAAGAATAAAAATGATAAGAAATCATAAAGAGCGTCAATTAATTGGCGGTTCGACCTTGAATTGTTTTTGTTTGTTCCCATCTTAACAGGTAATCAAAATTTAGGTGCAAAGTGCGCCCCATAGTTCAGCGCTTAGGGAAGGCTTTAACGCAGTAATTAAAGTTTGCAGTAGCGCTCAAGGAGAATGGAATGCGAATTGACAGATTAACTAGCAAATTACAAATGGCTTTGTCCGATGCTCAGTCGATTGCACTTGGCAAGGACAATCAGTTTATTGAACCTGCTCATCTTATTCAGGCTTTATTAAATCAGAATGGAAGTTGCAGCGCTTTACTTAGACAAGTGGGCGTTGCGTTGAGCGATTTTAAGGCTGAGCTGAATAAGCTTGTTGAAGCGTTGCCGCAAGTTGAGGGTGGTGATGCGGATGTCCATATGTCGAACGACTTGGGTCGCTTGATGAATATGGCAGATAAATACACGCAAAAACGCGGCGACCAGTACATTTCATCTGAGATCGTCCTTTTGGCGGCAGTGGATGATAAAGCGGCTTTAGGTGCGCTTTTAAAGAAATTCAATGTCAATAAAGCTGCACTAGAAGCGGCAATTGACACGGTCCGAGGAGGCGAGTCTGTGAAAGATCAAGGTGCAGAAGACAATCGAGAAGCCTTAGATAAATACACTGTCGACCTTACAGCGCGAGCGGCAGAAGGGAAGCTTGATCCTGTGATCGGTCGTGATGATGAGATACGCCGAACTGTCCAGGTTCTGCAGCGTCGTCGTAAGAATAACCCTGTATTGATCGGTGAGCCGGGTGTAGGTAAGACCGCTATTGCAGAAGGTTTAGCGCAACGTATTGTGAACGGCGAAGTGCCAGAGGGTCTAAAAGACAAGCGAGTTCTTTCTCTTGATATGGGCGCGTTGATCGCAGGTGCTAAATTTCGCGGTGAATTTGAGGAGCGTTTAAAAGCTTTGCTAAATGAATTGGCAAAACAGGAAGGCCAAATCATCTTATTTATCGATGAAATTCATACCATGGTGGGCGCTGGCAAGGGCGAGGGTTCGATGGACGCAGGTAATATGCTCAAACCAGCTTTATCACGTGGTGAATTGCACTGTGTCGGCGCGACAACCTTGGATGAATATCGCGAGTACATTGAAAAAGATGCAGCGCTTGAACGCCGTTTCCAAAAGGTGGTGGTCGATGAGCCGACCGTTGAGGATACGATCGCGATTCTAAGGGGATTAAAAGATCGGTATGAAGTGCATCATGGCGTTGAAATTACTAACGCTGCGATTATCGCTGCAGGTAAGTTGTCTCATCGTTATATCAGTGACCGACAATTGCCAGACAAAGCTATTGATCTAGTAGATGAGGCTGCGAGCCAAATTCGTATGGAGATGGATTCGAAGCCAGAGTCCTTAGATAAGTTAGAGCGTCGACTCATTCAGCTCAAAATTGAACGAGAAGCTTTAAAGAAAGAAAAGGATGAAGGTTCAAAGAAATCCTTGTTAGAACTTAACAAACGTATTGAGACTGTCGAAAAAGAATTTGCCGATCTTGAAGAAGTTTGGACGTCAGAAAAAGCTGCCTTGCAAGGTTCGCAGCAAGTGAAAAGTCAGCTAGAGCAGGCGCGTGTTGAGCTTGATACAGCGCGTCGTAACGGTGATTTAGGACTTATGTCGGAACTGCAATATGGCAAAATTCCGGAGTTAGAGCGTCAGTTAGACATGGCGAGCCAGGCGGAGATGGTTGGTATGACCTTGTTACGTAACCGCGTGACAGAGGAAGAGATCGCCGAGACGGTTTCGAAATGGACAGGGATTCCTGTTTCGAAAATGCTAGAAGGCGAGAAAGAAAAGCTATTACGTATGGAAGATGCTTTGCATGAGCGCGTGATAGGGCAGCAAGAAGCGGTTAATGCGGTTGCTGATGCGGTACGTCGTTCTCGCGCAGGTTTGTCTGATCCGAATCGACCGAATGGTTCTTTCCTATTCCTTGGGCCAACAGGCGTGGGTAAGACTGAGTTGTGCAAGTCTTTGGCAAACTTCTTGTTTGATACTGAAGAAGCAATGGTTCGTATCGATATGTCTGAGTTTATGGAGAAGCACTCGGTCGCGCGATTAATCGGTGCTCCTCCTGGTTACGTGGGCTATGAAGAAGGTGGTTACCTCACTGAGGCGGTACGACGAAAACCTTATTCGGTATTGTTGTTGGATGAGGTGGAAAAGGCGCATCCAGATGTATTCAATATCCTATTGCAGGTACTTGAAGACGGGCGCTTGACCGATGGGCAGGGACGAACGGTTGATTTTCGTAACACGGTGATTGTGATGACTTCGAATCTTGGTTCAGATGTCATTCAGGCGAAAAGTTCAGGATATGTAGAAGCGAAGTATGATGAAATCAAAGATGCTGTGATGGAATCAGTTGCTGCGCACTTTAGACCTGAATTTATAAATCGTATTGATGAAGTCGTGGTTTTCCATGCTTTGGCAGCTGATCAAATTCAGGGGATTGCGAAAATTCAGTTGGCAAACTTAGAGGCTCGACTGAGAGAACAAGATTTAAGTTTGTCCTTCTCAGAAGAGGCATTGCTTAAACTTGCTGATGCAGGCTTTGATCCCGTTTACGGGGCGCGTCCTCTCAAGCGCGCTATTCAGCGTCGCGTAGAGAATCCGCTTGCTCAGATGTTATTAGCGGGCGAGTTTGTGCCGGGAAGCGTGATTACTGTGTCTGTGAGTGGGGACGACTTAGTCTTTCATTAAGCTCGATATAAAAAGGCAGCCAATTGGCTGCCTTTTCTTTAACAATTCTCTGCGAGATAGGTTTGCGATAATGCGCGCTTATCTGCGATTTCTTCTGGGGTCATGTAACGCATTTGGCCGTTCTCTTTTATCCGTAAGCGAGCGCCGTCAACCATTCTAGACAGATTTTCTTTTACTGCGGCGCACTTGTTGTCATCCCGTGGCGCTTTCTTATCTGTAGTTTGTGAAAGTTGCGCAGCCTTTTCTTGAAGTGCCTGTTCTTTTTCTGGCGTGTTTGGTGCTGGTGAATTGCTCTTGTTTGGGGCCGGTAAGCCTTTTCCTGTTTGAACTTTTACTTCTGACACTTGTTTGTTGGATTCAGGCTTTTTGTCAGAGTAGTGGACGCGCCCCTGCTCATCCGTCCACTTATAAATCTGTCCATAAGCTAGTGTGCTAAGAGAACATAATAGGGCGATAAAGAGCAGTCTTTTTTTGTTGCGATGTTTGTCCATAAAAAATGCCTGAATTATATGAAAATCATTTACTTGTAGGCTTAACTATAAACTAAAGCAGCGGAAAACAAGTTTTTTGTGCAGAAAGTGCGTTTTATTGGTCAAAAAAAACGCACAGATATTGACTATATGTAATTCGCTGTCAGAATTGCAGGTCGCTTAGATCCGGGGTAGTTTGTAGAGGCCTTTCCTAGTGGTTTTCTTATCCCCCCAGCAAGTTAATATGTTGCGACGGCAACATTACTTATTTGAATTTGAGAAGAGTCCAAAAAGCATGACTGTTTTCATAGGCGTTACTCCCCGCCTTAATAAGTAAATTCAACTTGCTAAAGTTGCATCGAAAACGCTTCCAAAAGAAGCGAGCATTACTCGGATTAAGCTTCCAAATTTAACTGTATTATTTAAAGGTAAATATCGTGGAGCTATTGTCTGGCGCCGATATGATTACTCACTCCCTTGCGGACCAAGGCGTTGAGTACATCTACGGATATCCAGGTGGAGCTGCGCTTCATATTTATGATGCGTTGTTTCGACAGGATAAAGTTAAACATATATTAGTTCGTCACGAGCAAGCAGCAGTCCATATGGCTGATGGCTATGCGCGTGCGACAGGTAAAGCGGGAGTTGTATTAGTTACATCAGGTCCAGGTGCAACGAATACGATTACAGGTATCGCAACAGCGTTTACCGACTCTATTCCTATGGTTGTCTTGTGTGGGCAGGTACCTTCAACATTGATTGGTGAAGATGCTTTCCAAGAAACAGACATGATGGGTGTGTCGCGTCCAGTTGTGAAACACAACATGGCGATCAAACATCCTTCAGAAATTCCTGAAACGATTAAAAAGGCGTTTTATATTGCTGAATCTGGTCGACCGGGCCCGGTTGTAATCGATATCCCAAAAGATATGACAGCGCCAAACGAGCGTTTTGAGTATAGCTATCCGAAGAAAGTGAAGCTTCGCTCATACTCGCCGCCAACGCGTGGTCATTCAGGTCAAATTCGAAAAGCAGCTGAGATGCTCTTAAATGCTAAGCGTCCAGTTATATATGCGGGTGGTGGTGTCATTATAGGTGGCGGAACTCAGCAGTTGACGGATTTGGTCAAGCGGTTGAATTACCCAGTGACCTGCACCTTGATGGGTTTGGGTGCTTATCCGGGGACGGGCGAGCATAGTCTAGGCATGCTTGGCATGCATGGGTCTTATGAAGCAAACCAAGCAATGCACCATTCTGATTTGGTTGTGTCAATTGGTGCACGTTTCGATGATCGCGTAACAAATGGCACGGATAAGTTCTGTCCTGGCGCGCGCATTGTTCACGTGGATATCGATCCGGCGAATATTTCAAAAACTATCAAGGTTGATGTGCCAATCGTAGGGCCGGTAGATTCGGTTCTAACTGATCTTCATGCTGCATTAGATGAGTTGGCGGGAACGCCTGATCAAGAAGCCTTGTCGGCTTGGTGGGAAAAAATTGATGGCTGGAGAGCATTTCATGGCGGTCGCTATGATGCATCTACGCAAGATTCGATCAAACCTCAGCATGTAATCGAAACGCTGCACAAAGTTACGAAAGGCGATGCCTTCGTAACTTCTGATGTAGGTCAGCACCAAATGTTTGCGGCTCAATACTATAAGTTCAATAAGCCTAATCGTTGGATCAATTCTGGCGGTTTGGGGACGATGGGCTTTGGTTTGCCTGCGGCAATGGGTATTAAACTGACTCATCCTGATGAAGAAGTTGTGTGTGTTACCGGTGAAGGCTCTATTCAAATGAATATTCAAGAGCTATCAACGTGTAAGCAATATGACCTTCCTTTGAAAGTTTTGCTATTGAACAACCAAGCTCTAGGTATGGTTAAGCAATGGCAGGACATGAATTACGAATCTCGTCACTCTCATTCTTACATGGACTCATTGCCTGACTTTACTAAGTTGGTTGAGTCTTATGGTCATGTGGGTATGACGGTCAATAAGCTAGACGAATTAGAGTCTACCTTAGAGAAAGCGTTCGCAATGAAAGACAAGTTGGTATTTATCAACGTTTATGTTGATCCTTTAGAGCATGTGTATCCAATGCAAATTGCAAAAGGTTCGATGAATGACATGTGGTTGAACAAGACGGAGAGAACATAATGAGACGTATTATTTCTGTCCTTCTTGAAAACGAGCCAGGTGCATTGTCGCGTGTTGTTGGCTTGTTTTCTCAGCGTAACTACAACATTGAAACGCTTACCGTGGCGCCAACTGATGATGAATCCTTATCCCGTTTGACTGTCACAACGACGGGTTCTGACAAGGTTATCGAGCAGATTACAAAGCAGCTAAATAAGTTGATCGAAGTCGTTAAGTTGGTTGATTTGACTGAAGGTAGTCATATCGAACGAGAGTTGATGCTTGTTAAAGTGAAGGCAGCTGGCTCTCAGCGTGGTGAAGTGTCACGTACGGTAGATATTTTTCGAGGGCAAATTGTAGATGTGAATAGCACTGTGTATACCGTTCAGGTTACGGGAGACAGCAGAAAGCTTGACGCATTTATTAAAGCGTTGCCGGAAGGAATTGTATTAGAAGTAGTGCGCAGCGGTGTTTCAGGTATTGCGCGCGGCGAGAAAGTTCTTAGCCTTTAAATTTTATTTTAATTTTAGTTTGCCTTCTTTAAGTTGAAGGTAGAGAGATAGCGGGGAAAAACCATGCAAGTTTATTACGATAAAGATTGTGATCTTTCGATCATCCAAGGTAAAAAAGTAGCAATCATTGGCTACGGTTCACAAGGTCACGCGCACGCATGTAACCTAAACGACTCAGGTGTAGACGTTGTTGTTGGTCTACGTTCAGGTTCTTCTTCTGTAGCGAAAGCTGAAGCTCACGGTCTAACCGTTAAGCCTGTTGCGGAAGCAGTTGCTGGTGCAGACGTAGTAATGATTCTTACTCCTGATGAATTCCAGTCTGTTCTTTACAAAGAAGAGATCGAGCCAAACATCAAGCAAGGCGGTACGCTTGCATTTGCTCACGGTTTCGCAATCCACTACAACCAAGTTGTTCCACGTGCTGACCTTGACGTAATCATGATTGCTCCTAAGGCGCCTGGTCACACTGTACGTTCAGAGTTTGTTAAGGGTGGCGGTATCCCAGATCTTATCGCGATCTTCCAAGACGCGTCTGGCCAAGCAAAAGATGTAGCACTTTCTTACGCAAGCGGTGTTGGTGGTGGTCGTACTGGTATCATCGAAACAACTTTTAAAGACGAGACTGAAACTGACCTATTTGGTGAGCAAGCTGTTCTTTGTGGTGGTGCGGTTGAACTTGTTAAAGCTGGTTTCGAAACATTGACTGAAGCGGGTTATGCTCCAGAAATGGCTTACTTCGAATGTTTGCACGAGCTTAAGCTAATTGTTGACCTTATGTACGAAGGCGGCATCGCGAACATGAACTACTCAATCTCTAACAACGCTGAGTACGGTGAGTACGTTACCGGTCCAGAGGTTATCAATGATGAATCTCGTGCGGCGATGCGTAATGCACTTAAGCGTATTCAAGATGGTGAGTACGCCAAGATGTTTATCCAAGAAGGTGCGACTAACTATGCATCTATGACTGCATATCGTCGTAATAACGCAGCTCACCCAATCGAAGAGACTGGTGCTAAGCTTCGTGCAATGATGCCTTGGATTGCGTCTAACAAGATCGTTGATCAAGAGAAGAACTAAGCGTTTTTGTTAATTAACGCTACACTAAACGGCCTGCAAGGATTATCCTTGCAGGCCGTTTTTTTATGTACGCAGAATATGCTGAGAAGTCATGAGCGAAGAGTCAAAGAATAATCAAGATACTACAAGTGCATTGCACGAGTCTGGGGCCGACAATATTAAGTCGGAGACTGAGTCGTCAGCGGACAAACCAAAGTCGCGTATGGGTAAAGGCATATATTTGTTGCCTAACCTGTTTACAACTGCTTCGTTGTTTTCGGGATTCTATGCAATCGTTGCGGCGATGAATGGCAACTTTGAAAATGCGGCGATCGCAATATTTGTATGCATGGTGTTGGATGGTCTAGATGGTCGCGTTGCGCGTATGACCAACACGCAAAGCGATTTCGGTGCGGAATACGACAGCCTCGTTGATATGGTGGCTTTTGGTGTCGCTCCTGCTCTTGTTGCTTTTACTTTCAGTTTGCAGACGCTAGGAAAGATCGGATGGATTGCAACCTTTATTTACGTCGCGGGTGCTGCATTGAGGCTTGCTCGTTTCAATACGCAGATAGGGTCGGTCGATAAGCGTTATTTTGTTGGTTTGCCAAGTCCTGCGGCAGCAGCTTTGGTGGCTGGCGTGGTTTGGGTGTTCCATGATGCAGAAGTTGGAACATTATTGACCTTGGTTACTATGCTGTTTGTTGCAAGTGCCGGTGTGTTGATGGTGAGTAATGTGCTGTACAACTCCTTTAAGGAGTTCGATCTCAAGCGCCGTGTCCCGTTTACAGCGGTTTTAATTATGGTGGCGGTGTTCGCTGTCGTCGCGTTGGAGCCGTCTTTTGTGTTGTTGTTAGGTTTTGTTATCTATGCTGCATCAGGTCCTTTTTCAAGTGTATTGCGCAGATTCAGAAAAAAAGAAGCGTAAAGGCACTTTTTAGACGAGGAACCGTCTCAGCATAAACTCAACGTTGACGAATTTACGGAAAACTTTAGTTATGCTTATAAAAATCAGGTCCTCGTTAGATATCGCTTCTTCAGAAATAACTAGCGAATCTGCATACTTAAATCGACGAAAATTTTTATCTCTATCTGCAGCAGCAGGTGCTACAAGTTTACTCCCAAGTTCCTCATTGTTTGCGTCAGCGGATGCGTCGGCGTTTCAAAACCTTCCCTCTGTAAACTACGCTCCTGGCGAAAAGATTACTCCATACGAAACAGCTTCCACCTATAACAACTTCTATGAATTTGGAACAGGCAAGTCTGATCCGGCAAAGTATGCGCATGAAATGACGACTAAGCCTTGGTCGGTTGTTGTGAACGGATTGACGGATAAACCTGGTACCTACAACCTTGAAGATGTTCTAAAGGGTTTAGAATTGGAAGAAAGGGTATATCGTTTCCGATGTGTGGAGGCTTGGTCCATGGTGATTCCTTGGGTGGGCTTTTCGTTGTCTGCGCTGTTAAATAAATTTCAGCCCTCCCCTTCAGCCAAATATGTTCGATTTGAAACGCTAAATAGACCAGAAGAGATGCGTGGTGTTCGATCATTTACGTCTTCGATTGATTGGCCATACGTTGAGGGGTTGCGCATGGATGAGGCAATGCATCCTCTGACGATGATGGTTGTAGGAATGTATGGCAAGGAATTGCCAAATCAAAATGGTGCTCCATTAAGACTGATTGTCCCATGGAAATATGGTTTTAAGAGCATAAAGTCCATAGCTCGAATTTCGTTTAGCGAGACACGACCACGAACGAGTTGGGAGAAAGCGGGGCCAAGTGAATATGGCTTTTATTCCAATGTAAACCCCAACGTTGATCACCCTAGATGGAGTCAAAAGACAGAGAGGCGATTACCTAACTCTTTGTTTAGTCCAAATCGCATCGATACCTTGATGTTTAATGGGTATGAAGAGCAGGTTGCATCACTCTACGCTGGGATGGATCTGAAGAAGAACTACTAATTATGAATGTAAAAACTGCTCACTTGATGCGTTGGTGGTTTATTTTTATTGCTTGCTTAGCTCCACTGCCATACATCGTGTATAGATTGGTGGTTAATAACCTTGGGGCGGAGCCGGCGAAAGCTTTAGTAGAGTTCTTGGGGGAAACCTCGCTTATTGTGCTGTTTGTGACATTAGCTGTCACGCCGCTAAGTAAATTCAAGATGCTTCCTAGTTTCGTTAAATATCGCCGTATGCTTGGGTTGTGGGTTTTCTTCTATGCCTGCTTGCATTTGTTGAGCTACGGTATGTTTCTCGTTGATTGGAGAAATTTTATAGAAGATTTGTATCAACGACCCTACGTCATTGTTGGTGCGTTGGCGTTCCTGATCCTATTAGTTTTGGCAGTGACCTCTCCTCGCACGGCAATTAAAAAATTAGGGAAGAAATGGAAGCGTCTGCATCGTTGGGTATATCTAGCGACGTTCTTGGTAGTCGTTCATGTCTATTGGCAGTTAAGAGCTGATTACTTTGAGGCGCTCGTCTACTTCACTTTTTTCGTTGCCCTAATGTCATTTAGGTTAGATGTTCTGCTTGCTTGGAAATCTAAAGTGATCAATAAATAATCGCATTGTATGTATGTTGATCAATTGACGCTTTCTTTAAAATAAAGCGACTTTTTTATGACAAGGCGCTTGCTATCCACGGTGGGATATTTATAATGCGCGCTCGCTTTGAGGGAGACACCTAGGGGAGTCGAAATTGAGGCGAGAAGTGAAGGTCTTCTAGCGTAATTTTTGATCTTTGTTTCTGGTGATTTTTGAGAAGTTTTTGTTGCTTATTTAAGTGTTGAAAACGAGCTCAAAAATAAAATCAGAAAGATCAAAAAAAGTAGTTGACCGGCGAATTAAGATCTATATAATTCGCGCCTCGCTTGAGG
>NZ_LWFI01001354.1:0-660 GCF_001635735.1 Oleiphilus sp. HI0067 | reverse complement strand
ACGCGCAATTAGTTGCTGATGAGCGGGGGGCGAAAATCAAGCGTGAGCAACTTCAGCTGCGTATAGCTCGGATAGATGATGATTTGAATTCTGAAAGAGAGCGTTTTGCCCAAAGTTCTGAGCAAATTGAAGCGTGTGAGCAAGAGTTGTCAATATTATCTGAGGTTTTGGAGAGCGCATCTGAAAAAAGAGAGCTTGGAGAAGGTGACAAAGAGCGTTTGAAAAATGCGATATCTGAGTCGCGAGCGCAGGTTCAGGATTTAGCTTCAGTGTTAATGAGGTTGCGGTCTGATCAGCAAGGTTTTCGAAATCGCTTAGAGTTGCTAAATCAAACTCTTGATGGGCAAGTAGTTGAGATTGAGAGGTTTAACGAGGCGGTCTTAAATATTGATTTCGAGCCTGGCGATGAAGATTTGATTGAGGGTTTAGAGTCCCGCTTGCAGGATGAATTAGTCGCTCATGAGCGTGATCAGAAGCGGCTTGGGCAGGTGCGAACAGAGCACGAGGCGTTCCAAGGTCAATTGCGTGATTTGGAACAGGCAAGGGAGCGCTCTGAGACAGACTTGCTGCATGTTCGAGAAAAGCTAGAGCGGGTGCGTTTGAGGATTCAAGCATTTGCTTTAGAGCAAGATCAATGTTTCCAAAATGTGCTGGAGCAGG
>NZ_LWFI01001353.1:0-778 GCF_001635735.1 Oleiphilus sp. HI0067 | reverse complement strand
TTGTTTTTGGAGATTTTATGTTAACTATCAAACGCTTAAGTTCGAAAGATTCGGATTTTAATGACAAGCTGGCAGATCTAGTCGCTTGGGATGAGGCGCTTGATGAGTCTGTGCATCGTACAGTTAAAGATATTATCTCAGATGTGCGTAAGCGCGGCGACGAAGCTGTTCTTGAGTTGACGAATCGCTTCGATCAAGTTGGAGCTAGCGCATTGTCAGAACTTGAAATGCCTCAATCTCGTTTGCAAGAAGCTTTAGAAGGCTTGCCTACGGATCAACGCGAAGCTCTGCAACAAGCTGCAGCGCGTGTACGTAGTTATCATGAAAAACAAGCGCAGGGTGGCAGTTCTTGGGAATTTACTGAGGCGGATGGTACCAAACTTGGTCAACGAGTTTTGCCTGTAGATCGTGCTGGATTGTACGTTCCGGGTGGTAAAGCGGCTTATCCATCATCTGTGTTGATGAATGCGATTCCAGCGAAGGTTGCTGGTGTTGAAGAAGTCGTGATGGTGGTGCCTACTCCAGGCGGCGAGGTGAATCAGCTTGTGCTGGCGGCTGCAGCTGTCTGTGGCGTAGATCGCGTATTCACGATCGGTGGTGCACAAGCTGTTGCAGCATTAGCGTATGGTACAGAGACGATTCCAGCGGTTGATAAAATTGTTGGCCCAGGAAACATCTTTGTTGCCACAGCGAAGCGTGAAGTCTTTGGCCAAGTCGGTATTGATATGATCGCAGGTCCTTCCGAGATTCTTGTTATTTGTGACGGTAAGACCGACCC
>NZ_LWFI01001352.1:0-772 GCF_001635735.1 Oleiphilus sp. HI0067 | reverse complement strand
GCCTTCAAGCAATTCGGTGTCGCTGCGCTCTAGAATCCATTTTTCACGCATTGGACTTAAGCCTAAACGCACGTCGATGTCTTTATTTGGATCTGTATATGGGCCTGAGGTGTCGTAGACACGAACTGGAGGGTTATGTTCTTCCTTGCCGTCTTGCAGCTTGGTTGGACTTAGTTCAATTTCGCGCATAGCCACTTGAATGTCGTCGCGACTACCTTTTACGTAGATTTTTTTCGACGCAGGAAATGGCGTCATAGAAAGTTCATCGACCGATGCTGTTTTGGAGATATTTGCGTCGGTGATCTTTGCGTTTTTAGCTGGCTGCTGTGGCGTGTTGCTCATGTATGCTCCAAGGTAATTGTTAGGGAGCAATCTGCTGATAACGACTCAAACGTTACAAAACGAGCAAACTGTTCCCTACGCTGGTATTAACCAAATCAGGTTCAACGGGTCCTGCTTTTACTGTGGATACAGCGCATAGCTAGCAGTCTCAGCTCCCTAACCACTGGAAGCTCCCCGACAGGTATGAGAAGTGTATGACTAGCTGATCAATTCAGCAACTATTTACAACATGAAATAAAAGAAACGGAGCATGAGGCTCCGTTTTTAAAATAATAGCGCTGAACCACACAACCCAAACTACGAATCTCTCCAGGCCCTGTTAAACGAATTAATCAATGGTTCTAATAAGTACTGAGCAGGTGCACTTAAGCCAGTAATAATCATTACTTCTGTTGGCATGCCAGGGTGAATGGATAGAAGGTTCCCGTCA
>NZ_LWFI01001351.1:0-864 GCF_001635735.1 Oleiphilus sp. HI0067 | reverse complement strand
CCATACGCCCATATCTGCCGCAACTCCAACCGCTTGAGCCGTGGTATTTGGAATATCATGAAACTTCAAATCTAAAAATACATCAAAGCCTAGACGATGTAAGTCTTCAACCACTTGCGGACCGCATCGGGTATACAACTCTTTCCCAACCTTCACACGACATAGTTTTGGGTCTAGCTGCTGCGCCAATTCAATCGCAGACTCTTTTGAAGGAAAATCAAGAGCGACCAAGATAGGCGAACTTACATTTGCATTAGTCATAAAAAACACACTATAGAAAATATTGAACTGTCATTGATATCGAGAGGATTATAACCGCTAGAAAGTGACAGGGTGATAAAACGAAAATTGGGCGGGAGGAAGTCTATCGAAGATCAAAAACTTCGACAATAAATAAGCGTTCTAAGAAAAATAAAACTCAGTTTTAAGCCTGCTTAGTGCGTTGAAGCTCGCGTTCAACCTTTAGCAATCTGCTCTTGATTGCAATGTTACTTGGTAATCTCACGAGATACCCAAACACGCCACCAAGGGAAAACATAATTAGCAGTGCAACACCAGCACTGACATCGATATTGCCTATCAAGTAATCGACGCTCAAGCGTTCACTATTAGATAAGGCAAACGCAACACCTAAAGCGACGAGTGCCGCGAGCAATATTACTTCAATGAGCAAAACTAGCTTAGACATGATGCGTAGCTCGACCTTTAATAACCATGCTTAAGGCTATCATTTACGATGTCACGCAGCTCTTTACCAGGCTTAAAATGCGGAACATGCTTTGCTTCAAGCGTAACGGACTCACCAGTTTTCGGGTTTCTGCCAACGCGTGGAGAACGATAGTGAAGCGAAAAGCTACCAAAGCC
>NZ_LWFI01001350.1:0-1084 GCF_001635735.1 Oleiphilus sp. HI0067 | reverse complement strand
CATCTCCAATCCACTCGTGAAAGTCGATCTCCCCCTGCGTCGTGTTTGCTGTAAAATTTGGTGCTTGATCATTAATTCGAAGAGACATATTTACCCCGCTATACCTGGTATTTTGGTTTGGCTTGTTAAGCTATTGTTTCATTAGGCTTCTAATAAGATTGAGACTTATTATAGGTAGCGCACCATTAAAGCACATTTTGTGAGCCGAACAGGTCTCTCTTACTTCCCTTCAGACAGAATATGATTTTAAATTTACAAGCGCAATACGACTCAACGCCTTATTTGTGTGAACTACTACAACAAAAATTGATCAGGAATACTCCAGTTATTTCGGTAACTTTTTCAGCAACCGGCGGCATGGTTGTCTACAAAGTCTATTAACAAAATTCTTGAAAGGTCTTATAAATGCGCGGTTCTAACTCGTTTTCTTGTCTACAGCTTCTGGCAGTCTTTTTTAGTCTCACTGCCTACTCACTGATCGATGTTAAAATTGAAAACTCATCAATTTGTTCAAATAATAAAAGCAAACAGGTAAGTCTATGAACGCTCTTCAGAAGCGTATGGTCGGGCATGGCGCGATCATTATGTTAATCGGTCTTATTGCTGGTATCGGTTTAGTTATGAAACTGATAGGCGGCTTTGAGATATTTCCTAATTATATTGTGCAGTTTGAACTATTCGGTAGCGATCGCGGATGGGCTCGAGCTCATGCGGGTGGCTTGATGAACGGTTTAATGATCTTTGTTGTCGCACTGTTGCTATGGGGATTGAATGCACCAGAGCGCCTAGAGAAAAAGCTGTTTTGGATGATTGTAGGCGCGGGCTATGGCAACACCATGTTTTATTGGGGCGGGATGCTTTCGGCAAGTAGAGCTTTGACCTTCGGTGATAATCGACTCGGTGAAACCAATATATGGGGCATTTTAGGATTAGTGCCAGCGTTGGTGTTTAGCTTTGTTTCGTTATATTCCTTTTATGTTCTTGCGCGACATGCTTTTTCAGAAGCTAAGTCATAAAACCTCTCGGTAGCGCTATGGTGCTTATTGTATACAGACCTTGTTATAGGAGGAACTATGTCCGAAAT
>NZ_LWFI01001349.1:0-893 GCF_001635735.1 Oleiphilus sp. HI0067 | reverse complement strand
TATCTGTGCAGCAAGAACGAGCGAGTTGCTTGGTCAATAGTTGCGTTTGCTCTGCTCGGTTTAAGCCGACTGTATTGGAATTGAAGTAATGGAAAGAACCTATCGTTTAGTTGTTTCGTGTCCTGATCGAACCGGGATTGTCGCAAAAGTGAGTAACTTTTTAGCGACATACAATGGTTGGATTACTGAGGCGAGTTATCACGCGGATCAAAAGAACGGTTGGTTCTTTATGCGTAACGAGATTAAGGCAAGTTCTCTGCCTTTTGATCTGGAAGGCTTTAAAGCGGCGTTTGCGCCGATTGCAAATGAGTTTTCGATGAAGTGGTCCGTTGCTGATTCGCATCAAAAGCCGAAAGTTGTTTTGATGGCTTCAAAGGAATCGCATTGTTTGGCTGATCTTCTGCATCGTTGGCATAGTGGTGAGTTGAACATAGATATTGTTGCTGTGATCGCGAACCATGAAGATTTGCGTCGGATGGTTGAATGGCACGAGATTCCATACCACTACGTTCCTGTCACAAAAGAAACAAAACCGCAGGCATTTAAGCAAATCGAAGAGTTGGTCGATTCTTACGAAACGGATTTAGTCGTGCTTGCGCGTTATATGCAGATACTACCTCCAGATTTGTGTGAGCGTTATGAGGGAAGGGTGATTAATATTCACCATAGTTTCTTGCCAAGTTTCGCGGGTGCAAAACCTTATCATCAGGCTTATGATCGTGGTGTGAAGTTGATCGGCGCAACGTGTCATTACGTGACGCAAGATCTCGATGAGGGGCCGATTATTGATCAGGATGTGATTCGTATTAATCACAGTGANACGATCGAAGATATGGTNCGCCTAGGCAAGGATGCAGAGAAGACTGTGTTGGCGCGTGGCTTGCGATTGCATA
>NZ_LWFI01001348.1:0-693 GCF_001635735.1 Oleiphilus sp. HI0067 | reverse complement strand
GTCATTGAACGTTGTATGCCTGAACTGACTCAAGGCAGTCACTTAGTCACGCTTCAATCGCTAATTCCAAGTTACGGACACTCATTGAAAAACGATGCTCAACTCTTAGCAAATGTTAGAGCATTTACACATTCAACACTGGGCTTATCAGATTCAGTAAGCACAGTGCCAAGCTTTTTAGAATCAAACCCTCATATGGAGTCAACCTTATGTTGATCGGAATTCCGAAAGAATCTCAAGCACAAGAAAATCGCGTTGCGATTATTCCTGCTGGCGTGCCAGAACTGCTTGAGGCCGGTTACGAAGTTATCGTTGAACAAGGTGCTGGCGACGGCGCACACTTTACCGATGAAGAGTACCGCAATAGCGGTGCAATTATCGCTGATGATGCAGAGTCACTGTATCGACAAGCAAATATTGTCGTGAAGGTTCTCGCACCTACAGAAGAAGAAGCAAAGCTTCTTCGTCCTGAGTCGACATTGATCAGCATTATGGAGCCGTGGGATAACGTTCCACTAATTCAAAATCTTGCAGCACGCTCTATCGACTCGTTCGCCCTTGACCTTGTGCCACGTTCAACGCGTGCTCAATCTATGGACGTATTGAGCGCAATGGCTGGCATCAGTGGTTATCGCTCAGTATTGCGCGGCGCGATGTCTTTGCCTCGTTACTTCCCGATGCTAATGACGGCTG
>NZ_LWFI01001347.1:0-1086 GCF_001635735.1 Oleiphilus sp. HI0067 | reverse complement strand
CAAAATCACTTACCAAGGCTGCGCTGTCGCTGGCCTATGCTATCCACCGCAAGCAAAGACAGTACTCTACTTTCCCGTAGAAAATGCACCGGCCCCAGTGCTCGAAGACATCGAAGCACAAATCAAGGCAAAATCACTAAGTTTAAGTACAGACGATGCTTCTTCGATATTCTCATTCATGCAGGAGAACTCTGCCTTAGCAACAGCAGCTATATTCTTTTTGCTTGGCCTCGGATTAACCTTTACGCCCTGCGTACTGCCGATGATTCCGATTATCACAACGATTGTGGCTGGCAATAATCAAAGCTCGCAAAAAAATTGGGGGCGCAATTTTAGTCTCGCATTGTCGTATGTCGCTGGCATGGCACTCACCTACGCAGCTTTCGGCCTANCAGTCGGCTTATTAGGTGCAAGCGCGAACCTTCAAGCAACAATGCAAAGCCCGATTGTTCTTATCTTTTTTGCGATTGTATTCATAGCACTCGCTGCGGCGATGTTTGGACTATATGAACTGCAACTCCCAGCTTTTCTTCGTGATCGACTACAGAACCAGAGCGCTAAACTGAGCGGCGGAAAAATAGCGAGTGTTTTCTTCATCGGCGCCCTATCTGCCCTACTGGTATCGCCATGCGTGTCTGCTCCCCTTGCCGGCGCTCTCATTTATATCAGTACAAGCAATGATGCTGGACTTGGTTTTGTGTCGCTATTTAGTTTAGGGCTTGGCATGGGCGTTCCGTTGATTATTGTGGCAGTAGGTGGTGCGCGTTTTATTCCGAAAGCAGGCGCTTGGATGAACTACAGCAAGTTTATCTTTGGCATGCTATTGCTTGGCGTTGCAGTTTGGCTAATCAACCGTCTCGTTCCAGGAAACATAGGTTTAGCACTCTGGGGCGTTCTTTCTGTCGGTGCCGCGATATACGTATTTACTCAAAGAACACACAAAATTCATACCCGCGCCATCAAATACACTTTGGGTTCGCTACTGTTGCTGATCGGTGCGCTCTGGCTATTTGGAGCAATTAAAGGATCGAATGATCCTATGCGACCGCTTACCAGTGCAGTTCTGAGTGAAAGTAAGCTCCCGTT
>NZ_LWFI01001346.1:0-740 GCF_001635735.1 Oleiphilus sp. HI0067 | reverse complement strand
AAAACACGAGCAGTATCTTTAACGGTTTCTTTTTCACCCATTTGCGAGCCGCCGCCTATATATGTGACATTCGCACCTTGATCAAAAGCAGCCACTTCAAAAGCGCATCGTGTGCGTGTTGATGCTTTTTCAAATATTAGGGCAACGTTTTTATTTCGGAGTGCTTGTGTTTCTGTGCCATCTTTTTTCGCCGCTTTTAACTCGGCAGATAGCTCAAGAAGATCTGCAATCTCTGCTTGAGAAAAATCCAGTAATTTAGTGAAACTACGTCCTTTAAGTGCGTCGCTCATGCATGCCTCCGCTGCGTGATTATTATTTGGTAGGCATGAGTAATATATCGCCTACTCGCAAAGCAGTTCATCATATCAGATATAAAAAGCAAGAGAAGTATAGCTCTTGGTTATTGCATTTTAGAGCTCGAGCTAGGGCCTGGGTTATTGCGTTGAGTGAAGAGACGACCTACATCTAATAATGCAGTTGCGTTTTGCTGTCAGACTACTTTGTGAGATCTATGTATGTAAATGATTGGGTGTCAGAAACAAAAACGCCTGCAAGGTAGCAGGCGTTTTTAGTGGCGAATATCTTAATTTGCATCAGTCATGATGTGACTATCAAAAGTACGCTCACAGTATTTGCACTTCATACGCACATCTTCTTGATCCACGATCACTTTAAAACTGCTGTTGACGGGCTCGCCATGGGTGATGCAGTTACTGTTCGGGCATTTGAATACGGATTCG
>NZ_LWFI01001345.1:0-1158 GCF_001635735.1 Oleiphilus sp. HI0067 | reverse complement strand
CTCCCAAGTTACCGACAAAAGTCAGCGCTTTTTAGCTGCAGAGTTAGTGCGCGAAAAGATCATGCGCCAACTAGGAGAAGAGCTCCCGTATTCGGTGACGGTTGAAATTGAAGAGTTTAAACAGAAGAGAAATATTCTTCATATTAGTGCCTTAATTCTTGTTGAACGTAGCGGCCAGAAAAAGATTGTGATCGGCGATAAAGGCCAGCAGATTAAGATTATTGGACGTGATGCGCGTAAAGATATGGAGCGTATGTTTGATAGCAAGGTCATGCTGAACTTATGGGTGAAAGTTAAGGGCGGTTGGTCCGATGATGAACGTGCCTTGAAAAGCTTAGGGTATCGCGACCAGTAAGCATGTTTGAAGCGAGTTACATTCTTCATCGTCGCCCGTTTAGTGATACAAGTTTGTTACTCGACGTCTTCACGTATCAGCATGGAAAGGTAGGTTTAGTCGCTAAAGGCGGCTACAAAGCAAAGTCTTCAAAGAGTGCCATTCTTCAGGCATTTCAGCCCTTGTTAATTGATTGGGTTGGTAAATCTGATCTCAAAACCTTAACACAAGCTGAACCGCCCAGCGCCCAATTAGAGTTGACGGGCCAACGGCAGTTCGCGGGTCTGTACATCAACGAGCTGTTATACAAATTATTGGCGCCAGAAGAGCCAATGCCTGCTTTGTTTTCAGCCTATGTAGAGTGTCTCTCGGGTTTAAGTGAGGGTGAAGATATGTCTCAGATGCTCAGAGATTTTGAACTTATATTGTTAGCTGAGCTCGGTTTGTTACCTAGTTTTGATATTGATTGGCAAGGCAAGGTTATACAGTCTGAGTCGAATTACTATTTGAGTGCTGACTCCACATTCGTTTTGACACAAGAGAATAGCCGAAGTTATGTCGTTTTTTCAGGTCAAGATCTCCTAGCTTATTCGTCACGCGTGCAGGCGCTAGTTTCTAATAAAAGCGCTAATCAAGTAAATGATCTTAAAGCGGTGTATCAGACGTTAAATAAGAAAGTCAGTTATATGCTGATTGATCAGGCGCTCCAAGGTGCGAAGCTTCGGAGTAGAGAGCTAATCAAGCAGTTCAGTAAATATACAACAGTAGGATGAGTAAGATGAGTCAACAGCGTAGGGTGTTGTTAGGTGTAAATGTCGATCATG
>NZ_LWFI01001344.1:0-18538 GCF_001635735.1 Oleiphilus sp. HI0067 | reverse complement strand
TGCAAAATAGAACAAAGACTTTGTATCATCGATACGGAAGTAATCTAGAAAATCACCACTTAAGTACAAAGACGGACGAACAATATGATCAAAATGGAAATCGTTAATGATTTTATCTGGCTGAGGAAGCATCTTGAGCTGAACCTGCAAGCCGGCTTTTTGATCTGTTCGTAACTCGTGAATACCTTCGCGAAGCTTGCGATTTCGTTCCTCGAGCTCTGATCGCAGTCGTTTATTCAACTTACTGAGACGGATTTGATCCAGTGTTTTATGAATCACTGAGTCTAAACGCTCAAAGTCTTTCACTGGCTTAAGTATGAAATCCCCTGCCCCACCTCTGAGACAAGCTACAACATCACCCGCCGACTCAACTTCAGACACAATTATCAACGATATTTCTTTCTTATCACTTTCGAAGAATGGCAATAGCGGGATTTGTTCGGAGGGAACATCTGCGAAAATCAGGTCGGGAGCTTCAGGAAGAGCTAGTAAATGCGCCGTTTCGACATTAGAAGCCGCTTGGACAAAATACCCTTTTCCAGTGAGATAACTCACTAGATTCTCACGATCAACAGGGTTGGAATCGATCACTAAAATTTGATCTGAGCTTGGACTCATAACTACGCAATATTCATTGTTCTTTTATGCAGTATAGGCGAGCAAACGAGTTGGTAAAGCCTTATGCTAATATTGCCCGTTTTCATCAAGATTTCTCGCTATACTAACTTTAGGATCAAAAAGAAAACTAACGATAAGGAAACACTTTGCAACTGCGTATTAACGATTTATTGGGCAACTACCATAAATTAATTATGGACCCCGTCCATGGCGGTATTCCTGTTTCGAGGCTTGAAGTTGCCATTATTGATCACCCTTTGTTTCAGCGCCTGCGTTTTATTTGTCAAAACGATATTTTGTCTCTTGTGTTTCCCGGAGCGACCCATTCACGCTTTCTCCATAGCGTAGGAGCCATGCATGTCGGCGGACGTATGTTTATGGCAATGGTCGAAAATGGACTAAAAACATTTGGCAGCAATGCGAGTGTTTCCGCCGAGACATTAGAAGCGATTAGTTATTTCCATAGAATAGTACGCTGTGCATGTTTACTACACGATAGTGGACATAGCAGCTTTTCTCATCAATTCAGTCGAACACCGACTATTCAAAATATCTTAAGCACACCTGGTATTTTCGAGCAATTATGGTCTGGAGAAGACAGCACACAGTTCTATGCTGAACAGCCTAGCGCTTTAGAGCATGAACATTATTCTGTTCGCGTAGCGCATCATATTTTGCAACAAGGGCAAGATGTCACTGAAGATATTGCCCCCCAAGATATCATTGCGCTAATGGAAACAAGCGCCACACACGCAACTGAGAAATTCTCGCATCACGCGAAGGCTATGTGGCCTTTAGTCATAGGTAACCAACAATCACAGCCACCAGAAGACTTTCCTGAACTTTTCCGCTCATTGCTTTCAAATATCGTCTCTGGGGAACTTGATGCTGACCGCGCCGATTATATGCTGCGCGACGGTTTTCACTCATCCGTGACGATTGGCAGCTTTAACCTTGATCACCTATTGAGCAATCTAAAATTTGGACGATGCAGCCAAACCGGGTGGGTTGGCATCGGCATAGCCGCCAAAGGTTTAAGTTCTTTAGAAGACTTCGTGTACAGTCGACATCAAATGTATCGACAAGTGTACGCACATAAAACAGCGCAAGGCTTTGACCTTCTGCTTCGCGCAGCAATCGAAGAAGTGATGAAAAACTCTGAAGTCAGTACCTTCATTCAACAGTGCCTATCGGATTTAGAATACTTTCAGCACCTGAGTGATAGTTATTTCTGGGAAGCATTTCGACGCTATAGTTTTAGAAACAAAAACTCATATAGCTATTGCATTCTCAACCGAATCAAAATGCCGCATTTATCGACCAAGTCGAACTTATCAGATGCGGAACTGCCTTCTTACATCAAACTCATCGCACAAGAGCATGCGATTGGCGAAGATGATGTAATCACAGCGAAACTTACTGCCCGCTTTACCAAGATCGACGACAGCTATACCGCGATGAAAGTGCTCGTGGATAGTGAAGCCCATGAGCCAATGTTCAAGCGCATCAGCAAAACCACGCAATTCTTTGATCAATTTAAAGATGATCAAATTACGCACTTTTATATTGACCCTACACGGGTCAAAGCGTGACTATATGTGGAAAGGTTGAGTCTGCTTTAAACACCTATGAAAACGCGCGATAGAATTCTTCACACAAGCCTTCGCTTATTTAACGAGATGGGCGAACCGAGCGTCACTACCTTATTGATCGCTGACGAGCTCGATATTAGCCCGGGCAACTTGTACTACCACTTCAAAAGTAAAACAGACATTTTAGAAGAGCTGTTTCAACAATTTGAAGAATGCATGTATAGCATTCTCATTGTTCCAGAATCAGAAATGGATATTGAAGATCTCTGGTTTTACCTCCATCTGATCTTCGAAAATATCGCGAAGTTTCAGTTCCTGTACAAAGACCTCGTCACCATCATGGCGAAATATCCACAATTCGAAAAGCGCTTTCAGAAGATCTTAAACACAAAACGTAAAGCCAGTATTTCTGTACTTGAAAACGCACGGAAGAATGAGCGATTACATGCGTCAACAGATGAAATAGAAGCACTCACTGAGCAAATCATTCTCACAACTACATTCTGGTTAAGCTATTCCTCAGTAAGAGAAGGCCAAGTCGCAGATGATGCCCTTGCGAGAGGCGTTTACCAAGTCATGTCAGTTGTCGCGCCTTTCCTCGAGCCAGAGCGAAGAGCAATGATCAACGGACTGAAAGACGCTTATCTATAAGTTATCGACAGAAATGCCTACCAATACCAGTTCATCACGATATCACCGCCGACTTCATAGCCATGACTTGATCGAGTGTATGCGCCAGCAAGGCTTAATAACCAATCTTCTTGAAACTCATGATCAACACCTAGCGCAAAAGTGAGCGAGTGCGGGCCCCGATTTTGTCCAACAAAACTCTAGGTATTGCTGGGATCAAAATTAAACGAAGCGCTAATATCATGTTCGCTATTGCTATCAGCCTGCACATCATAGTCATAACGAAGTTCCGTACGCATATGGGTTGAGTCAAACTCATTCAGTGCTCGAGATGCCTCCATACCAAGACTAATAATCCCTGAACTAACAATCGCTCGATCAATGGTCATTCCAAGGTTTGGTGCATTCGTTTCGGAGAATTCGTCCTGATCAGCGCGCAAATACGCCAAGCCAATGTATGTGCTGCTATCGACTTGCTCAAGCCAACTTGTATCGTAACGGGCACGCAAACCAAGGTAATTTAACTGAGAATCGTACCCGGCTTCAGCCGTTTCACTGATCGAGCCAAGGGTGGTGCTACGTGATGATTCGGTGGTCAACCAAGCATGACCCAAACCCCCAGATCAGATCCCAACGATCATTCAAACGGTATCCACCATACAAGCCTAAGTGGTAGGCGTCCGAATCAAAGCTCACGTTAGCTTGGTCATGTTCCGTCATGCTCTCGTTGGATAATCCAAAGAATAATCCAAGTTCATAATCATCATGATGGATAAAACTATTCCCAAAGGTATAGCTTGTTAGGTAGTAATCAAAATTACCTAAGTCGCCCTGCCCATCAACCTTGCCATCGATGTAATTAATATTGGCCCAAACACCACTAGGGTGTGAGTTACTGCTTCCGAAGAAAAATGAACCATAGCTCTGAAGATCTACCTCGGTGTCGCGCGCAAGCGTATTCACGCCCAATACCGTATTCAGCATATTGTCGGCTTGCTCAATTTGCACCGTCATCTGCGATGAAATTGGCTCAGGGTGAATACTAGAGAAACTTGGAGCAGCTTGAGAGTTTGTCGTTGTTTGAACCGCGTTAAAGATATTTTGCTGAGCTTGCTGCTGGGCAGGCGTTTGCACGGGCGGTTGAGGGTTACCCGGCGTGCTAGGTGGAGGTGTTGGTTGCGTCGCGACTGTTGGTAATAAATTCGTCACCGATTGTCGATTCCTATGCGCTCTAGCACCAGGGTGCTTTTTCAAACTAACCGGCAGCTGCTCTTCGGCGTAGATGGTTAGATCGGATTTGCCATTGGTGTTGTCGTCAGCAATAAAGAAGTCTATCAATACCGGAACATTTGGTCCTTCCTCCAAGACCACATCATTCTCAATGGTTTGACGCTGCATGACGATATTGCCTGTCGCACCGCTTTTTGCCTCTATCATACGGAACGACTTTCGGTGAAGTTGCGCAGCGGTTGAGTTGTCAGCCACATCAACACGGATAGATTTCATGAGCGTAAGATCAACGCCGCCAGCACCATAAATTATTTTATCGTTTACAGGTGTTGTTCCTCCGGTTAGACCAATATCAACATCGTAGTAGCCACCATCAAACAAACCTGAATCAATAGCAGCTTGAGAGTTTGTAACTAAACCATTCACAAAACGAACTTGGTTTTCGGTTGTAAGCGTTCCATACGGATCAGACGCAGTGCCCAAATCTAGTACACCAAGTGTTGGAGTTAAGTTAGAGTCACCTTGGATATCTATTCTACCTCCAGTACCACCAATCGTGCCTGAACCAGACAAGCGCCCTTCGACAGTTACGGCAGTATCCACGCTGTTCAAAGAAATATTAATGACGGCCCTAAAACTAACTCGGTGGTCTCGCCGACAACAAAATCACCATTATCAATATTGATAGTCGCGTCGTTCCCCGTAATTTGACCAAATGCCCCAATCACTCCGCGATTATCAACATTGATCGAACCACCTTGAAGTCTTAAATCTGAGCCAGTCAGCATACGCAAAGAGGCTCTATCCAAATTAATCGTCAAATTAGGGGTCAATAAAAGAGTTTCTGCGCGAATTTGATTGAGGTGTGTCGCGTTTAAAATAGTGGGGCTACTTGTATCTTTTGTCTTAATCACTTCCGCTCTTAGATAATCAACAGAGCGATCACCCGTTACCGTGTTGTGTCTTCCCGACAAAACCAAACGCCTCGTTTCCAGGTTACCGCTCACTAAATTTACAGTCGTGTCGTTCAGATTTGCGGTGGTGGGTAAAAAAGAGATCGCACTACCCTCGTATGCAAGCGTCGCTCCATCTACGTTCAAGGTATCGAAAGTAGCGATCGTCTCAGAAGTTCTGAAGCCAAGTGTTGAGCCAGGATCCAAGGTCAAGACAGAGTTCGAGCCAAAGTCCAAAACCGATTCATGGAACTTTAAGGTCGCGCCCGCTTCAACATTCAGACGATTTTGCCCAGTGAAACTTAATGCACGTCTTGCCGCACCAGCACCAAAAAACTCAAACGTGGTTCCGTTTTTGATATTCCAATCAATGTCCGCAGGGATAGTCGTCCCAGCCATTCCTTTCCACTGATTTGAACCAGTTTCGCTCGTCACGGTAAGCTTCGTACCGCTATGAAAGATTGGGTCTCGGGTATGCCAGTAAACCTTACTATCCTTGAAAGTGAGCGTATTGCTGAGTTGATCGAATTTGAAAATTACATTCGCCTCCAAATCAACATTGTCTAACGTGAGCTTACTCGTCGTAATTGTTTTTCGGAGATTGTCTTCCTGATAAGGCTTGGCACTGCCAATACCACGAACAGAGAAAATTTCTAGTACTCTCTGGCCGGTCCCCTCACCTTTAATCGTGAGGTCGTTCCAAAATTGATCGAGCCCTGGAGGACCAACATCCCCTTCCACCAACATATCGTGATTTCGAGTATATTTCAGGATCACAGAATCTGGCTGCACTGGGTTAGGACCAGCTCGCGTAGGATTAACGATGCATTCCCCTGAAACTTGGGTAATCAGACTTCTATTAGTCACCTCGCAAGGCGCGGACTACACTTGATTGATGAAAACAATCTGAGCAATAGCAAGAAAAAGCGCAGAGCGTTTAAAGTGACGGACATTATTCTTAGACATCAAAACACCTCCTGTTATTCGCTTTAATACAGCCCAAGAAAAGAGGAATGATTAGTAATTAATCTCTTATTAAAATTGGCTCTTGCTCGAGCTCAATACCATATAGATCTTTGATCTTATCCTCCACATAGGAGGCTAATCGAATGATATCTTGTTGCTGCGCCCCACCCTGATTGGTCAAGACCAGCGCTTGTTTATCATGCACGGAGGCATTGCCTTGAACATATCCTTTTAAGCCAGCATTTTCTATCAGCCAGCCTGCTGCCAGCTTCATAGAACCTTCGCCAGCAGGGTAACAAACTAAGCTTGGAAAGCGTTGCTTTAGCACCTCACACGTAGATCTCGAAATCACTGGATTCTTGAAAAAACTACCGGTATTCGGAATAACTTTAGGATCCGGAAGTTTCGCAGATCTGACCCCAATAACGGTGTCTCGCACTTTGGATAAACTCAGGTTTGCCTCATGCGAGAGAGTTTTAAGCTCACCATACTCCAGTACAAACTGCGCTTTGCGCGCCAATCTTAAAACTACTTCGCTAATCACATAACGTCCGCACTCACGTTTGAAAATGCTATCGCGATAGCCGAAGCAACAACGTTCATTAGATAGATCAACGAATACTCTTTGCACTCGATCAAAGGCTCGTACACTCTTTAGAACATCTTTAAGCTCTACGCCATATGCCCCAATGTTTTGCACGGGTGCAGCACCAACACTACCAGGAATCAAAGAAAGGTTTTCTAAACCGTAGTAACTGTTTTCAACAGCCCATGCGACAAGCTCATCCCAAACAACCGATGCGCCAACTTTTACCACTACATGATCAAGGTCTCGTGCGATACATTCTAGAGTGTGATTAACAACTTGAACGACAGGACGTTGAATAACAGGAGGAAGCACCACATTACTTCCACCACCGAGAATCAATACATCCTCTGGATGCGCGTAAAAAAAGTCACTGATCGCTTGTTCTGAACTTAACTCAAAAAATTGCTCCGCGACACAAGGCAACGCCATCGTATTCGAGGAGGACAGATCTTTTCTAAGTGGCTCAAGAGACATAAGAAATAACAGACTAGCTATAGGCGACTTTGTATTTCATCGAGCAATCCATCGCAGGCAGATTCAACAAGATCCAATACATGCTCGAAACCTTGTTCGCCGCCGTAGTATGGATCGGGCACTTCTTGTTCGGAGAAAGCCCCATAACTCAAAAACAAAACCGGCTGCGTTCGTGCTCCAGCAGGTATGATACTTTGAAGGTCTTTCAGATTTGCGTTATCCATCGCAAGAACATAGTCAAAGGTATCAAAATCATCAGGACTAACCTGCCGTGCTCTTAGATGCGACAAGTCATAACCGCGCTTTGCAGCATGTTGCGAAGCACGAGGATCGGGGCTTTCTCCAACATGCCACGCTCCAGTGCCACATGAATCGGTATACACCTGAGAAGCCAAACCTCTTTCGCGAACCTTTTCTTCAAACACACCATGTGTAGTGGGAGAGCGACAAATATTACCTAAGCAAACGAATAAGACTTTCATCGTTATCGGTTCTCGAAATGCGCACGAACTCGGTCTAAGTCTTCTTGCGTATCGACACCTGCTGGGGGAGTTTGCTTGGCAAGCTCGATATGAATTTTGACGCCATTACTCAAGGCCCTAAGCTGCTCAAGTTTTTCCACTTTCTCAGTCATACTCGGTACCCATTGAACATATTGCTTCAAGAAGCCAGCTCGGTAAGCATACATTCCAATATGACGAAAATACTCAGCTATCGAAGATAAGCGCGGCGGTTTTTCGCTCAATGCATCGCGCGCATAAGGAATCGGTGCGCGACTAAAATAAGACGCGAAACCATGTTCATCAAATACAACCTTTACTGCATTCGGGTTCAATACCGTATCTGAATCTAGAATTCTCTCGCAAAGCGTTGCAATACCAGCCTCAGGATGTGCACTCAAATTCTGAGCAACTTGCTCAATGAGTGCTGCAGGAATCAACGGTTCATCGCCCTGAACATTGACGATTATTTCATCATCATCCATATCAAGTTCACGAACAACTTCTTCCAAGCGGTCCGTACCAGATGGATGATCAGGAGATGTCATCACCACATCTGCGCCGAAGTCTAAGCAGGCTCGTTCGATATCCGTATTATCAGTTGCAACGATAATGCGCTGCGCACCAAGATCTTTCACTTGCTCGTAAACGTGTCGAATCATTGGTTTGCCCGCGATATCTATAAGAGGCTTTCCAGGAAGTCGTTGCGAAGCAAAGCGCGCGGGGATAATAACGGAATAAGGTTGCATCGGATTTCCAGATTAGTCTTTGCTAAGTTTTTCATCTGTCGTGAGAGTGCGGGCTTCGTTCTCAAGCATCACAGGAATGCCATCGCGAATAGGAAAAGCTAAGCCATCCGCTTTGCAGATGAGCTCTGACGCATCACGGTCATATTTTAGTTCGCCTTTACAAATTGGGCATGCGAGGATCGCCAGAAGTTTTTTATCCAAAACTAAGTTCCTAATCGAATATCGAAATTAATGTATGGTGCGCAAGCGGCCAGAAAGTTTGAGCTGATTGTAAAGCTTATCCGTGAGTTTGTCTTGGAGCTCCGGACTTACACGCAGAAACCACGCATCTTGAATACCTAAATCTCTACATTTCGCTGCGTCTTTTTCAGTCATCACTACCACCCCATTGATCGAAGAAAAGTCTTCATTACTGTAGGCATAGTGATCTGGCTTTGCAGTGTTCTTTGTTGTCAGACCAAGAGAGGCTAGCAAAGAGAAAAAACGCTGAGGATTTCCAATTGCTGCTACGGCACTGATAGGCTGCGATGCATATTTTTCAACAAATGCTGCGACCTCCAAACATTCAGAACCGTCCAAACGCACGAACTCTTTCGGCAATAAAGTCATTGCACTTGTTGAAACCGAACGAGGTAATTTTATAGATGAATCTAACTCACCATTGATGACAACCGCATCCATATCAGCCAAACGGTTAACAGGATCACGCAAAGGGCCAACGGGTAACACCCAGCCATTGCCAAAGCCACGCTGTCCATCGATAACGCAGAGTTCAATATCTCGATACATGGCATGATGTTGCAGACCATCATCTGCAATCACTAAATCCACACCTAAATCTTCTAATGCTTTAACTGCCAATGCGCGTTGCGGTGATAAGGCAATATCACACGCCAATAATCGTTTGAGCATAAGTGGCTCATCACCTACTTCACTTGCTGAACTATCAGCATGCAAAAGACGCACTTCATTTTTTGGAATAGAGACACCATAGCCGCGGCTCACAACGCCAACACGATACCCGCGTTGCTCAAAGTCGCGCACCAACAAACTCACCAGCGGAGACTTACCCGTGCCACCCGCCGTTAAATTCCCTACAACAATCACTGGGACCTTAGATTTAGAAGGTGAACTTGAAAGCAGTCCAGATATTCGAATGACAAGCCAATAAAGAATGGAAAAAGGCACGAGCAGGTAGATCCAAAGCTTGTTTGAGTACCAAGCTTCGGTAATCGCTTGCTCGATGTTAGAGTGGTCGTTCACGCTTATCGCCTAATCCCTTGAGCTTAGTGATCGTCAGAAAGTGCCATGTTATAGAGTTTTGCGTATTCCCCATCTTTCTCTAACAACTCAGCATGCGTACCTTGCTCAACAATATGCCCTTCGTCCATCACGACGATAATATCTGCATTTTCAATCGTTGAGAGACGATGTGCGATAACTAAAGTAGTGCGCCCTTTTATAAGCTCATCCAACTCACGCTGAATCACTTTTTCTGATTCGTTATCGAGTGCAGACGTCGCTTCATCGAGAATTAATAATGGGGCATCTTTTAACAGGGCGCGAGCGATCGCCAAACGTTGACGTTGGCCGCCAGAGAGAGAGACGCCATTATCGCCAATCTCAGTATCAAAACCGTTTTCTTTATCGTTGATGAATTCGAGTGCGTTAGCTTTCTCTGCGACTGAAGCCAGTGTCTCAGCATCGGCTCCATTTAGAGTGCCGTAGGCGATATTATTGGCGATCGTGTCATTAAATAATGTCACATGTTGCGTCACGAGCGAGATTTGGTCACGCAAAGAACGCAACGTGAAATCCGTAATGGGAACACCATCGAGCTCGATGGAACCAGAGCTTGGTTCATAAAAGCGTGGTAACAAGTTTGCGACGGTAGACTTACCACTACCTGAGCGACCGACCAAGGCAACTGTCTGACCCGGTGCTACGCGCAGATTAAAGCCTTTGAGTACATCATTATCGCTTGTCGGATAACGAAAACGGACATCCTTAAAAACTAGCTCGCCTTGAACTTTCTCAAGAGTGCGCTCACCTTCATCTTTCTCAGGCTCGGAATCCATGATAGTAAACAAGTCACGCGACGCAGCGAGACCACGCTGAATTTTCTCATTCACTTGAGTCAACTGACGAATCGGCTTAGCCATAGTGGATGCCGCTGTGATGATCACGACAAATTGCGCAGCAGTCATATCACCAATGACATCGGGAGCAAGTGCCAACCAAATTAAAATCGCAATAGATAAAGCGACTAAAAGCTGGATAACCGGTGTGCTGATCATCTTGGTAAATTCAAGCTTTAGGCTCTGTATTAGGTTGTACTCACTCGAGCCTTGAAAGCGCTCTTGCTCATACTTCTCGCCACCAAATATTCGAACAACCTTATAGCCCGTAACAATCTCAGAAGTTACATGTGTAACATCGCCAACTGAGCCCATAATGCGCTTACTCAGTTTTCGAAAACGCTTGCTGACGTAACTAATCACAAACCCAATAATTGGACCAAGGCTGAGGAAGATTAAGGTCAATTTCCAGTTCGAGGTAAGCATCACACCAAGTAGGAATAGAACAGTTAAGCCCTCTCGAACAGTCACTGTAATAGCATCCGTCGCGGCCGAGGAGACCTGCTCTACATTAAAGGTGATACGCGAAATCAGATGGCCAGAAGAATTGCTATCAAAAAATGAAGTTGGCAACTTCAAGTAACTATCGAAGATCTCAAGGCGCATTTTATGAACGATATTACGGCCAACATAGGCGATATAATATCCTCCTAAAAAGCCACCCACGCCACGCATGGCAAAGAGAAGCAATATAACTGCTGGCAGTAGAAGTCGCCCTTCAGGAGTCGGAGACTCAATAGTCTCGATCACAAACTCTAGCGCTTTAACCATTGCAGCACTGGCACCGGCATAAACAAAGTTGCCGATCACACTCAGTGCAAAGAAAAATTTGAGAGGTTTGAGATATACCAATAAACGGCGATAAAGCTGCCAATTGGAATCTTCATTTTGCGGTAACGCTTTCGCGTCTTTTGTCATTACAATTTGCTCGCGTAGACAAAGCTCTAGCTTAAGCTAGAGCTTTTTTAGTTTTTCGACTGTGCTCGTTGTGTCGTGATACTAAGCTGAACAAATCCAAGTTGACCTGCAACATCCATCACACGAACCACAAACTCGTGATCAGTTTTGGAATCTGCTGTAATAATGAAAGGAATCTTGGTGTTTCCATTCGAGATTTTCTCGACGGCTTTCTTCAAGGTATCTTCCTGATTGTTGATGAGTGCGCGCTCATTAACCGAGAACTCACCTTCAGCATTGATGATCACTTCTATTTCTTCAGCCAATGGCTTAGCAGGATCTGCGCTCGACTGCGGCAAATCAATCTCCAAGTGGCTTTCTTTGGTAAAAGTGGTCGATACCATGAAAAAAATCAACAACAAAAACACCACGTCAATCAGCGGTGTTAAGTTGACTGATACTTCTTCAGAAGCTTGGCGCTTGAAATTCAAGGTTGTTTTTCCTCTGCACGCGTCGGCTCACGCTCACCGTGAACAATCTCTACAAGACGCAATGCGTCTTGTTCCATGTCTATCACAATTTCGTCAACACGACGTAGGAAATAACGGTGGAAGATCAATGCTGGAATAGCAACAGTCAAACCAGCTGCCGTAGTGATCAGTGCTTCCGAAATACCGCCTGCAAGCGCCGCAGCGTTACCAGCACCCTCTAATTGCAATTGAGCAAAAACCTTGATCATACCGATAACGGTTCCTAACAAACCAAGTAGGGGCGTGATCACAGCTACAGTACCAAGACCCGTTAAGAAACGTTCCATTTCATGCACGACATGGCTCGCTTCTTCTTGAATGCTTTCTTTCATGACTTCGCGGCCATGTTTCGCATTCACTAGACCCGCAGCTAAAATTCGGCCGATCGGCGCAGCTTCTTTCAATTCACGAAGCTTTTTAGAGTCTAATTCTTTGCGTTTAATCCAGCCCCACAAATCATTAACAAGCGCTTTCGGAGCGAGGCGATTAGCACGTAAAGTCCAGAATCGTTCAATAATAATTGCTAAGGCTAAAACAGAACAAAGCAATAGCGGGAACATAATAATCCCACCGGGCTTTAATAGATCTAACACAGAGGTTCTCCTAAGAAGCGAGGCCGCTTTAATTTTTTTATAACAGCAACAGTGCCGAATGTCGGTACTTTATCATAAACCCAGTGTTTGAGAAGTCTGCCCCCCTATTCAATTGGTAACGTTTCAGAAATCTGTGAATTAAGGTAGGAGCCAATAGTTATTTGCATCACTTCTTGTCCTTGTAACACTAAGTCCTCGATCAGTGACATCGAAAAAAATGGCTCCGCTTTCATAAGTAATCAATGGATTTGCTGCGTGAGAATTTATCCTTTCCAATACGCTCGCATGCGGATGATTAAATCGGTTTGCATAGCCAGCAGAAAAAACGACATATCCAGGTTGAACATGCTTCAAGAAAGCATGATTGCTCGCCTTAAATGCACCGTGATGCCCCGCAATAAGAACGTCTGCATCTAGAAGATCTATTTTATTGTTTTCGTAGTAGTGACGAACAAAATCAAACTCTTCTTCCCCTTCTATATCCCCCATTAACAAAAACGACGTATCGTAGAAAGTCACCTTGAGAACACAAGAGCGCGCGTTGCTATTTTTTGACAAACCAGATACATCGAGGGGCCAAAGCACTTCGACACTAATATTAGAAGCGCCCCACGTTTGCCCGACAAGACAACTCTCTGTGTTTGTCTTAGTTTTGAGTCTATCAGGCTCACCACTTACGATTTCTCGCGGCCTTAAGGTCTTAACAACCCAGTCGCTATCGCCGGCATGATCTGCATCTCCATGACTTACCACTAATAAATCGAGTTCGTTTAAACCATACTTGATGAAATACGGTCGAAGCACATGCCGAGCCGACGAGTAACGTTCATAACTAGGCCCCGTGTCATACACTATTGTGAGGCTAGGTGATTGCATGACAATGGAAAGTCCCTGACCAACATCAAGCACCGAGAGACGATATCGTTCCAACAATTTAGATTTTTCGGGCTCGTTCTCCGAGAATAAAAACAGATATAAAAACAGCAAAAGACTGCCGCCCAGCCACTTAGATACTCCGATCAACACAACCGACATTATCAGCAACAAAATAAACAAACATTGCATTATTGGATGCTGCAGTTTTAGTCCTGAGCTTTGCGAAAGCTGTTCTCCTGAAGCAAGAAAAGCGAGCAGAAAGTCCAAAATCACATCCACAATAAAGAAGCCATGATTTGCCAAGTCGTAAAAAAACACACTTAGCAGACTTAAAATTAAGACCGAAGGAAGCACAACTAAGGACACCCATGGGATCGCTATTAAATTCCCCGCTAAGCTAAATAAGGAGTTCGACAACCCAAAATTCATCTGCGCAAGCCAGACAAATAAGAACAAGATAATTTGAACAACACAAAGCTGAAGCAAGCTAGGCAGCGTAACCAGTCGCGGAATGAATGAATAGATGAACAACAACGCCGCCACGGCACCAAATGAAAACCAAAACCCCACACTGAGTGGAGATAATGGGTCAAGCGCTAACACCACGAACAAAGCAAGCATCCATGCTTGAAAGGTATTCGCTGGAATGCGACCAAGAATGACTAGCATACCTATTAAGACCATCACGTAAGCGCGCTGTGCAGACGGCGACAAACCAACTAAAGCGATGTAAAACAACCCCATTATGGCCACGATAGGTAAAGCAAACCGAGCCAAATTAAGTCGCAACATTATGGCGAGCAAACCAAAGCATACTAAGCCGACATGTAGACCGGAGATCGCCATAAGATGCTGCGTCCCGCTGTCTTGCAGTGCCTGATTTTCGTCGATTGATATGTCGGCACGATGCCCTAGAACAAGCGCAATAACCAAACCTTTATGTTCATAACCATCTAAAAGTTGCGCCAAATGCTCATAGATCCGCAACCTTAACTGAGTCAAGCGGCCTGACTTCCACTCGGTCGAATGACAATCGCGCTCGACAACGCGATTTACCTTTGCAAAGCCAACAACGCGCTCATAAAACAAATGCCTTTCATAACTCCCAACCCAAGGGTTATAGCTAAACTTTGGGGATTTCAGCGTTACTTGAATCGAAGAGCACTGCGTATTTAATAGATTAGAAAAGTCATAGCTCGCTGAGACATGGAATTTGCCGGTATCAGAACAGTAGGGAATAGAGAAACCATATTGGCTATAGCGAGGCAGGCCGCAGAGATATCCCTGCAACAGCACCTCATTCCCAGTTTCGTTCACGGATACACGTTGAGCCGAATGTTGAGCCACTTCGTACTGCGCATAGGTATAAGCAACACAACACGCAATGGCCGAACCGAGACTCAGCACAATTAAGCGACGATTGGTTAAATCAGAGTGAGTATGACAAGCGTGACGAATGACACAGAGTGCTACAAACAGAAACGTAAAAAATATTAACGCATTAAAAATAGGTACACTAAAATGCACCAGCATCGCGCCAACACAAAAGGCGGATAAAATTAGATACATTGTCTCTTCCGTGAGATAAGATGCCCGCGCGATCCATGTGCGGTTTTACAAGCCATGCGAATATCAGGTTTAGACGCTCGCTGACAAGAATTACATCATGCCAAAAGATTTACTAAAAAAGTATCTCCCTAATCCAGATACCATTAAAGACAATAAGTCTCTTCGTTTCTTGGGCGATGTCATTCATGAACCAAACCTGTGGCACATGAATCGTCACAGCGTAACGAAAGCAATCGCTATCGGTTTTTTCTGGGGCTGCATGCCTATGCCCTTTCAGATGGTTGCTGCGGCATTTGTCGCAGTCTGGCTCAATGCAAACTTACCGCTCTCCGTAGCAACAGTATGGTTTAGCAACCCCATCACAATGCCTCCGATCTTCTATTTCGAATACCTTGTAGGCGCTTGGGTTCTGCAAATGCCACCGCTTGGTTTTGAGTATGAACTGACTTGGGAGTGGCTCTCAGAACGCCTTTACACAGTTGGCGTGCCTTTATATTTGGGAGCAGTGATTTGTGGAATTATCGGAGGCTTCGCTAGCTACTTCATTGTTGGCTGGCTTTGGAAGAGAAACGTAAAGAAAAGATGGACTGAACGAAAAGCGCGTCGAGAACAGGCTTAACGTTCAACTAATCCACCTCGCTCTAACACAAGTGTTCGATCCATTTTTTGGGCGAGCGCCATATCGTGCGTCACGACGGCAAAACTAGTCCCTATCTCTTGTCGCAAAGTAAGCATCAAAGCTTGAATAGATTCCGCAGTCTCGGCATCTAGATTACCAGTAGGCTCGTCCATCATGACAACTCGTGGCGAGTTAACAAGCGCACGTGCAATGGCTACGCGCTGACGTTCCCCTCCAGAAAGTTCAGCAGGTTTATGTCCCAAGCGTTCTTTTAAACCAACTCGTTCAAGTAAATCAGCCGCTTTACTCATTGCTTCGCGATTAGACATACCAGCAATAATTAATGGCATTGCGGCATTTTCTTGCGCCGTAAATTCCGCCAAAAGGTGATGAAATTGATATACAAAGCCAAGCTGTTGATTTCGTAACTTCGTAATTTGTTTTTCTTTCGCTTGTGATAAATTTTGTCCGCAAAGAACCACATCACCAGCACTTGGCGAATCTAAACCACCAAGTATATTTAACAAGGTTGTTTTTCCTGCCCCGGAAGTCCCGACTATACCGACAGTTTCACTGACAGAAAGTTGAAAATCGAGATTCTCAAAAATACAAAGCTCGCTCTTACCATCGCTATAACGTTTACTCAGGCTAGACGCCTGAATGACGATCTCATTACTCATAGCGAAGTGCCTCCGCTGGTTTCACTTTTGACGCGCGCCATGCAGGATAAAGTGTGGCCAATAAACTTAAGCTCAATGCAGAACCTGTAATCACACTGACATCAGTCCAACGTAATTCGGAGGGAAGATCACTAATGAAATAGACGTCTGGATTCAAAAACTGCATTTGCAGCACGCCTTCAACAAAGGCAATAATTTCTGACACGTTTGAAGCCAACAAGACACCTAATATGGTTCCAACTATCGTTCCAACAACACCGATATACGCACCCTGAACGATAAAGATTCCCATAATTGCACGAGGACTCGCGCCTATTGTCCGCAGAATGGCAATGTCTGCCGTTTTGTCTGTGACGACCATAACTAAGGTCGAAATAATATTGAACGCAGCAACCGCTACGATCACCATCAACAAGAGCCCAATCAAGGTTTTTTCCATTTTAATGGCTGAGAATAAATTACCGTGAGTAAGCGTCCAATCGATACTGTAATACGCCTCATCCAAACTACTCGCCAACTGCCTTGATACATATGGCGCATCGAATAAGTTGTCCATCTTGAGCCGAATACCATTTACGTATCCCTGCATACGCATGACTTTCGCAGCATCTTCTAGATGGATCAGAGCAAGCTGCCCATCTAAGTCGGCACCAACACGAAAAATACCACTAACCGTAAAACGCTTTAGCCGAGGAAAAACACCTGCCGGCGTTAACGAAGCTTCAGGTAATACGACAGTAACGCGATCCCCTTTTTGCACACGCAATTGTCGTGCAAGCATATCGCCCAGAACTATTCGAAATTCCCCGCTTTGAAGATCGTCCAGACTACCTTGCACCATGTGGTTCTCAATAATCGAGACCGTTTTCTCCTCTTCTGGCAACACGCCATTCAATTGCGCTCCTTGAACAAGACCCGAAGCACTCAACATACCTTTGATTTGAATAAAAGGAGCGGCAGAGACTACTTTAGGATGCGCAGTCACTAATTCGTCAACGCTCTGCCAATCTTGCATCGTGGCATAGGGTTTAATAACAGCGTGAGGAACCATTCCCAATATGCGCGTTCTGAGCTCTCGATCGAAGCCATTCATTACCGAAAGAACGGTAATCAACAAGGCAACGCCGATAATCAAACCAAGCATCGATATGAGCGATATAAACGATATAAAGTGGTTACTTCGTTTTACAGACGTATAACGATAACCAATGAGTGCGGGATACCAATTTTTCATGACAGCATTAAATCACATGATGGGTACAGGCAATAGTTACTGCCCTGCAATGCACTTTATTCCATCAAAAAAAGAGCAAAGACTTCAAGCATTTGCTTTAATGAATACATCAATTTTGAAGAAACACGCAGCACCATGCCCAACATAGATCCTCATATTGCAAAGACTCTAATCGACCAAAGCCTCGCACAACTTAATCAAATCATATTAGGCAAAGAGAAAGAAACAAAGCTTGCGCTGTGTTGTGTGTTAGCGCAGGGGCATCTTCTCATTGAAGATATTCCTGGCATGGGCAAAACAACCTTAAGCCACGCATTAGCAAGAACGCTCGGCTTAAAATATAAGCGCGCACAATTTACAAGCGACATGCTCCCTGCTGACATTATTGGGGGCAATATTTTTGACAAAAATTCCGGCAAGCTGCTTTTTCAACGAGGTCCGATTTTTAGCAATATCGTACTAGCGGACGAAATTAATCGTGCTCCACCAAAAACTCAAAGCGCCATGCTTGAAGCGATGGAAGAAAAGCGCGTATCAATCGATGGACGGACCCGCGATTTGGCCAGCCCTTTTGTCCTAATCGCCACACAAAATCCTGTTGAACAATCTGGGACTTACCCTCTCCCAGAATCACAACTGGACCGGTTCATGATGCGTATCAGCCTAGGCTACCCAAGTGAGGAGGATGAAAAGGCACTTCTGACAGGTAAAAGCAGAACTACATTATTGGAATCCGTAAGCCCACTATTAAATGAAGAACAGGTTATTGCTCTTCAAGAAATGAGTCAGTCGATTCAAGTCCCAGATAAAGTAATCGACTATGTATTCCGTTTAGCTAAATTTAGCCGAGAACTAGAACGCCAGCACGGGTTATCACCTCGCGCCAACCTTTCTCTGATTGCTGCAGCACGCGCTTGGGCGTTTTTAAATCATCGAGAAACGGTCATCCCAGACGATATTCAGGACGTATTTCCATATATTTGTGATCACCGGATGCCCCATTCCCACAGCCAATCGCAAAAAATTAGTAATAAAATCTTAAATTCGGTAGATATTTTCTAGTTCGTCCTTATATATAGGGCATCGTTTTTAACAGTGCAT